>RZZX01000036.1 GCA_009929715.1 Bacteroidia bacterium | reverse complement strand
GTTGTGCATAATTGAGCTGTATATTAATAGTTTGATCACCATTAAAATACTAATAATCAATGATATGCACAACTTATTTCCTGACATTTTTTAGTGAATAAATTCCGCCAACGGGTAACATTTATTATCTTTGTCCAATTATGAGTACCAACATGAAAACAATTTAGCATTTATGATCATTACAGCCCACATGCTTGCGGCGGCATTCCATTTCCGTAGCACTTCTTTATGGGAGATTCTCACCGACAGTGATGTATTCGCCTTTCGCCTGTCAGACGGTGAAACAGGCTATTGCAGTGTGATGGGAAATGCCGGAGAACACTTTGCTCTTGGCTTTTACAAAGGCGCGAAAGGGTTTTCCACTTATCTGAAGTCCCTTACCATAGGCAACATGGGTAGTGTTGACAACGAGGAACTTGAAACCATTATGACCTTGGACTGCATCAATTGCGACTTCATGCCGGCAGCCAATATAAATGCCAAAGTAAAGAAAGTAATCCGCGAATATGCCAACACCCACGGTCTGAAAATTAGTCGTTCTAACGGATGGCCGGACTTTACCCGTCATCAGCCCTACATGATGCCATACGGCATTACCCATGAAGAAGATGCCCGTGACATTACCGAAGCTCTCTGTGCAGCCATTGCCGTGGCCGAAGAAGTTGCGAACCAAGAATTCGAAACCCTTGGCTTCGATGTGGAAGGTAATTATCCCACGGTAAAGGGCGGAAAGTCTGTACCTTACCTTATTCCCAACGGCGACGGCACCTATCAATGGAGCACTACAAAGCTACCTGCTCTTGTAAAGGTCAAACATGCCGCTCCTAAGTTCAGCAATGACATACTCATAAACAAATTGAAGGCTCTCCCTGTGGCGGGAACCTTACAGTTGCGATTTGGACACATACCTGCACCCACTATGGGGAATTCAACCGATGAAGTACCTTATTTCCCGAGCTTAATACTTTGCACAGAACCGGAAACAGGCTATATATTTCCTATTGCCTCCATGGAGAATTTGGAGAAAAACCCCGTGTCAGCCCTTGTAGAATTAGCCAATACTTTCTGTCGGAATGCCTACAAACCGCGGAGGATACAAGTGGAGGACGACAAGACCGAATTCCTTCTAAAGGATTTCTGCCACCAATGCGGGATTGTCCTTTCACGTGAACGCACGCTTCCTGCACTCAATGAGGCTTGGAATGCCCTACTTGAAAATTTCCTGTCGTAGACTACTATTACAGTGAATACGTTTAATGATAGACATAATGGGTCGCATAATGCGATCCATTATCATTTCTATGAATGCCTATTATCTGACGAAACAAATAAAAGCCTGCATTATGCGTAGATAGATGTTGCACAAACATCATTCAGAACAGAAGAACTTTTCCGCCCGTCCGGGAGAAAGCAATTCCCACAGGGAAGCCACGGTCCAGCCCGGTGCAAAGATATCGTTATAGAATCCTTTGCCGTTCTTCCCATAATCCCAATTGGTATGCTGCACCACTTCGGGGTAATACCCCACTTTGGCTACTCCACAGAGATGTCTCTCCACCGGAAGCAACTGACGCATGGAAGTGCTGATGACCTGGGCAAAGTTGGCGAAACGCTTTTCGGCATAACGTTTGGAAAGCCAGTTCAACACGTCGGCAAACTCAAACACAAACACATCAATATGATTGTTTTCCACTGACACATTCCCCCAACCCCGGGTCTTCAGTTCCAAATCGCCAAGCATCTGTCCCCGGGCAAACGGAACATCCCAAGTATAATACCAGGACAAAGCGAAATAGGCAGCCTTTTTAGCCAATGCAGCATAATACTCCTGCTCCGCCCCTTTGGTGACCAAAGCCAAATAGTAAGCAGCACTGGAAGCATACAAAGAGGCCTCTTTATCCTCACAATTGGCATCCAACGTAGAAGAGAAATAATCAGCTTTCGAAATCAGTTCCTTATCCAAATAATCAACCGTCCTCTTGGCAGCCTCCAGATAACGTTTATCCTTAAAATATTTGTATCCCATCACCAAAGGCAAAGTAGCCGAAGGAGTACTTCCCCCACTAACATCTACAATAGAGAAATCATCCCTAAACTTACGCGGGAAACTACCATCTGCTTTCTGCAAGCGAAGAAACATATCCAGCATTCCTTTTACCCTCTTCTCCCACTCCGGATGCTTCCGTCCTTTTGTACGCTCATAATCGAGGTAATGCAATACGGCATAAGCACCCTCCGACTGACGACGGATGCTATGAACAGGCTCCACAAAGCGACGCTTATAATGCACCACTTCATTAAAGAACCCCGCCGTAGAGAATCCATTCTTTTGGTAAGAATCAAATATGCTACCGGCATTTGCAACCAAGTCTGTCCTCCCTCTCTGCTCTCCATATTCCAGCGCATTGAAAGCATTCAGCAAAGTACGCCCCACAAAACCAACCTCCGCCACATCCGTGCTCTCACAAGTGGCAATACGCATTTCAACTCCCGAATAATAATGTGTGGGATAATCCCCCACATAGCTCTGAACGAAGAAATTACTCATGACCTCTTTCATCCTCTCCGGCGTATAAGATGTCTCCACCGGTTGCGGGCGATTGGTATCATAGCTATATTCCCACGTGCACTGCACACATTCGGAAAAGTCGGACGCTTCACGCGTAGAGATCTCCCAAGTCAGAGCAATACTCTCCCCCTTACGCAGAAACTGAAAAGCCTCAACCGGAGGCGCCAACGTCAGTTTACGGATATACGTTTTAGGCATCTCCTTATAAGGAAACCCGAAAGAAAGCACCGTTTCACCGGATACATTCTCAAATCCGGTGTAGCCGATGGACGTTTCCCCCGAGAGAATCACCTCCCCTTCCTTATGGGTAGTCAGTGCTTCCTTGCCGAATTTATCCAACCGGATAACAGCCATCGACGCCTTCTCCTTTTCATTGAAGACAGCAGTAAGCGGAGTACTCAAACGGTCTTCACGTACCAGCCAACTGTCCGAAGTATGGAACGACGGGGCTTCTTTCGGTGAACGCAGATTGCGATTCTATGACATCACTTATTGACTCCATGCCTATTATTACCTGTGCAGGAAAGAACAAAACAGGGAAAGTGGCTACTGAAATTGCCACTAAAGGATACTGTTCGACAAAGAACATGTATTATTTCGGGCTCAAGCTTCATACCTTAGCTTTCCGCAGGGAAGGAACTATTCCATTCCCTGAAATGATTATCTTATCATCGGCACAGGAGAATGATCTGACTGTTCTTAAAAGAGAAGTAGCTGATAGCCTGATAAACAGAGATATCTTTGCCGATAAGATATACTCAGACTTCTCGTTTTGGGAAAACAAACAGCAAGAACAAGGTGTAACCATGCTCACTCCAGTTAAAGCAATAAAAGGAGAGGGTCAGATTATTACTCAAAGAGAGAAAGCAGGCAGAGACCTGTTTTCTACTGCCGTTTCAAAGGTCAGACAACCCATAGAATCGTTTTTCAACTGGCTGAATGAGAAAACAAATATTCAAAGAGCGATGAAAGTCAGATCTACATCTGGACTTTTGGTACATACGATGGGGAAAATTGCCATCGCATTCATTTATCTAATTTTTTAAAACGATGAATCAAAGTTCAACTGCTGATTCGCATAAATAGGGAAGTCCGCCATAACGGCTATATAATTCGTAACTCGTTTCACTTTCAGTTAATCCGTGGAATTCAAGAAACTCAGAATAGGAGAGACTATATATTTTGAATTCGATATATCTGCCACTTAAATAGGTGGCGAGTTCTCCTGAAAGCATCTTGGCGTTACTACCTGTAATGTATATATCATTATCTTCATTGAGCAGGAGCGAACGGATGACTTTCTCAAACCCGGGAATATCTTGTATTTCATCGATAAAGATATAATTCTTAACTTTTTCTTTGCTATGAGAAATGATGTACGAGTGTAAATCTTCTGCTGTTTGCAGGGAACTGAATGCAAAATCTTCAAGATTGATATAGATAATATTCGCATCCGGCTCTTCTCCTAGAATTTCTTCAATAAGTTGGTAAAGAAGGAAACTTTTGCCTACACGACGTTGCCCTGTTAATACCTTGGCTACTGATTTTTGCATAAAAGGTTTTATTCGGTCAATATAACCTTTTCTTTTTTTGAGGATTCGAGGAAAGTTCATGGGCCTGAAAGTTTTAATTATACCTTAAACTCTTGCGAATATATGGAAAAGTTTTAATTATACCTTAAACTTTCGGAGATTTAATGGAATGTTTTAATCAGAACCCTCTTATTGAACTTTCATGCTATAATCCGCTTTCAGCCGTTTCTGTTTTATCTGTAAACGCTTTGCTGGAAGGAGATAGCGGCTGAAACCGGAAAATATCATTTGCAGGAAGGTACTGTAGGCAAGGGGGAGTGCTTTCAGCGCATTCAGCTTTTCAGGCTTACTAGTAGAGCTATATATTCAGCGTGATGGGTATATATACTCACCATGCTGAATATACATGTCCACCAAGCGGGATCTATAGATCCACCACGTGGGCAAAAGTGAGGTGAAATGTGGGCTTATGGCTGCTTGAGCGTGGGCTCGAACACGCCAGCACGTGGGCTGAACAAAACAGAGCCTCTGTTGAAAGTAAATATGGCAAAAGGAACTGGAGTTAAACACTTTTGCTTTCAGGAGTGCTTTCAGCAAAAATCACCGATGAAAAGGGGCTTTTTTAAAGAACTGAAGGCTGAAGGCGGTTTTTATTCTAATAGTTAGTAAGGAATTTGACTGTAACAAGAAAGGGAATCAAGTTTCTTTCTCCATCTTTTATTTTTCATTGCAACAAAAGCATGCTTTCTTATAGGGAATCAGTCCTTTTTACAGTTGAATTCTGAAGGCAGGCATCCGAACTCTTCTTTGAAATATTTAGCGAATTGTTTGGGTGACAGTCCCACTTGATAAGCTATTTGAGAAATGCTTTCCTGACTCTGTTCTAATAATTGCTTTCCTCTTTTTATGCGCAAGACACGGATAAATTCAAGAGGGGACTTGCCTGTTATCGTCATTAGTTTTTTGTATAAGTGACCACGACTCATTCCGACAGTCATGCTTAGGTCTTCGACAGAGAAATCTGTATTGTCCATATTCTCTTCCACTGCTTGTATGGCTCGCTCAATAAGCCTTTCATCAATAGTGCTGATGGTAATCTCGGCAGGAGACACTTCAACTTTTCCGAATCGTTGATGGTTGCGGCTACTCCATTCTAACAGCTTTTGGATACGGAGTAGAAGAATATCCAGATTGAAAGGCTTGGTTATATAGTCATCGGCACCTTCACGCAATCCTTCCAGCATATGTTCCTGGGCGGTTCGTGCAGTTAGTAAAATAACAGGGATATGTGAGTAACGGAAGTCTCCCTTTATCTTATTACATAGCTCCAGTCCGTTCATTATCGGCATACGGACATCGCTTATCACAAGGCTGATATCATGCAGGGCCAATATCTCCATTGCTTTTTCACCTTGTTCGGCCTCATAAACAGTAAATCGGTCTTTCAGGCAGTCAACAATGAATTGTCGGAAATCTTCGTTGTCCTCCACAATAAGTAATGAACAACCTGTTGGCGTTTTTGCTTGCTCCGGTTCTTCCTGTATGTCTGGTCTTTCAGTTGGCGTTGCCGTGGGATTTATGTTCTTGCATTCATGTCGTATGGGGAACATAAATTCAAAGATAGTACCTTGGGGATGATTATCGCGAATTTGAATGTCGCCATTATGGAGAGTAACATATTCTTTGACTATATGCATGCCTATGCCACTGCCGATATAATCAGTGGATGAGTGCTCTTCTTGATAGAAACGGTCGAATATTTTAGCTTTGTTTTCTTCACGTATCCCGATTCCGGTATCCGCCACTTGGATGCAGGCATATTCTCTTTCATCTTTTATGATACGATCCAGCACTACGTTCACGCTTCCGTGATTCACGTTGTATTTGAATGCGTTCGATAATAGATTAAGCATTATGCGCTGCATTTTATTCTTATCAAAGTCTGTTTCCAGATTATCGGTTTTCAATGAAAGGCTGAAGGCAATATTCTTTTTGTCGCCGTACGAATAGAAAGAATCACATACTTCTTTGATGAAATCTGCCAAATCACCGTGGGAAGGATTGAGTTGGGCTTTACCATTATCCAGCCGACGTAAATCAAGCAGTTGGTTGATAACGTCCAGGAGTGCCAATGCATTGCGATGAATCAACTTCAATTCCTTTTTTATCTCTTGTGCCGTATTAGTAGCCAATATTTGCTCAAGAGGAGTGATGATAAGTGACAAAGGAGTGCGCAGGTCATGGCTTACATTAGTGAAAAAGCGTAATTTGGCTTCGTCAATTTCATGCTGCTGCACCGTTTCCATATCACGTTTTTGTTGAAGCAATAATCGACGGTGTTTCCGTTTCATGTGGATAAAGATAAGTGATATGGCACTCACCAACAGTAATGCATAGATGCTATAAGCTATATTAGAAAGCCAGAATGGCGGATACACATTGATGGAAAGTGTAGCACTTGCATCGTTTTCATAATCATGAACCTTCATTACCCGTACTTGAAGTTGATAAGTTCCGGGAGCCAGTTTATTGAAATAAATCCGGTTTCCCTCCAGCTTTGTCCATTCTTCGTTTTTATTGAGTCTGTATTCGTATTGTAGCTTGTGCAGATTGCCATAGTCCATAGCCGAGACTTCCACAGCAAAACTGTTGTCTGAATAGTTCAGGTTGAGGTTGTTAAGCAACTGGATGTTCTTTGTGAGAATGATACGTCCGTTGTGTGCGGGCCTGTTTGCATTGACACACTCATTATCAATATATAAGTCGGTGAATATTACTTGGCGGTCGAAGTAAAACAAGTCATTGCCGCGTGGGATAATTTTTACGTATCCTCCTCCGCCTCCGGCAATTACCTCATTCCTGTGATTGCAGAAGATTGAAAAATTATTGAAAGTAAGGCTACCAATTCCATCCTCTTCATAATAAGGGTGGCAACGGAAGTCGGGCATACTGGTAGCATCGGATTCCACTACTTCCACGTGGGTGATGCCATGGTCTGTAGTGAGCCACATATTGTGAGATGCATCTTCGATAATGGCACGTATATATGAATGGGAAACACCGTTTGCGGTATTCAAATTGATTAACTTATTTTGCTTCGGGCTATACACATTGACCCCTTTCCGTCCGCCTATCCATAGTAGTCCGCGTGAATCTTGATAGATGCAATTGGCGAACTTATCTTGTATCACTTCTTCACCGTCGGCAGTTTGTTCCAATATCGTCATTTCCCGGGTGGAAGTATTCATGTGGTACACTCCGGAACTGGTAGCCACATAAAGGGAATGACCATCAACGTATGCCAGGTCGGCAATGTAATTGGTCAGTAAAGTCGAATTACTCATTGTATAATCTTTGAGCATTCCGGAAGGTTCCAGGCAGTAGAGTCCTTGCGAGTAAGTGGCAAACCATAAGTTACCGGCATTATCCTGTGTGATACGACGTATGTATTGAGGCAGTTCCACCGGATTATTTTCCGGCGCTTTGAGTGGAGTGAACTGCCCGTTCTGATAATAAAACGCTCCACCGCCGAAACTTCCCCACCACACTCTGCCTTTGTTGTCATGGAAAGAGCAAACAATCAAGTCGGAAGGAATCTCTTTGTTCTTTGATTTATAATAAGTATAGGTGTTTTTATCCTTGTCGTAACTGGCTATGCCTTCACCGTCAAATCCCAGCCATAGTTTGCCCTCTCCGTCTTCGTAGAAACAACTGACATCCTCCAGTTGGGGACAATAATGGTTTTCGAATATCAGATTGTTCAAACCTGAATAGGCTACGCCCTGTTTGCCGGTTCCTATCCATATCACGTCGCGGTTGTCCTTATAGATATAGGTCACGTGATTGTCCGGCAGGGAATATAATTTGTCGACATCCTTGAATAGACGCGTCACCTTGCCCTTTTCTTTATCATACGGGCATATGAATATTCCTCTGCCATCGGTTCCTATCCAGATATTCCCTTTGCCGTCGTCGGTTATTGTGGTAATCATGGTTCGTTCTCTACTGAGTTTCGTTCGGGCGGCAAAGTCAATCCAGTTGTTTTCTGTCAGAGAATAACATTTGACATCCGCGCTGTGCAGGGCGTACACCCAAAGCCGGGAAGAAAAGTCCAGATAAATGTGAGGCACATAAGTGGTATGTATTTCCGTATGAAACAGTTTGGTTATGGATTTATGCATCCAGTCTATGTTAATTACATTTCCATCGGTCATGAGAATGTAACATCTTTTGTTGCGGCATGCCATGTCGGCAATGTTTACGCTGCCCGGAAGTGACTGTTTGTACAGCGTTTCATCGGAGAAGATGTAGTAATACAATGTGTTGTCTGCAACACACCACAGGTTCTTGTCGTCATCTATGAATAATTGCCTGGGGCTTTCAAAGATACCTATCTTGTGCAGAAGAAGCTCCGTTCTGTTATCCAGTTCGTCCATTTCACGGTCATAAAAACAATAGTTAACCGGAGTTTTTATCCATATATTGCCTGCTGCATCTTCTGCTACCCATTCTACGCTATTGTTGTAAGCTCCTTGCCGGAGGGTGGTATAAGTCTTGAAATGATACCCGTCATAGCGGTTCAGGCCATCACGGGTAGCAAACCACATGAACCCATATTTATCCCGTTCTATCGCCTGAATATAATTGTCGGACATGCCTGTTTTTACTCCCAGCTGGTGAAAACTCATTTCGTTTGAAGCGTATGATGCCAGGCTATTCAGCAAGGAGATAAGAAGAAACAAAGGAATTCGTAAGTGTCTTTTCATAATTGTATCTTTTCACGTTGCTAAATTAAGAATTCTGTTCATAAATTCCTTATCCCGAATGTATCATTTTAGGGGAAGATATGTGTCTTTTGTATCTTTTTCTATCCCTAATCGATTATTCTCCGGTCGGGATACAATTCGGATAGTTTGAAAATCAAATGAGAAATAGGCGGTACTTTTTTATTCGTACATTTGCCACAGTCAAAAGGAAGTCCTTAAATCGACAGAATAAAAACCTATCAAATATTTATATTATGAATCTAAAATCCAGAAAAACAGTATTTATCACAGGGCTCTGTCTGGCATCTCTGGTTAGTGGTGTTCCTCTTCCCGCTAATGCGTCTGCCGACACGACAGCAATGATACAACAGCAATCCGTTAAAATAAAAGGACGGGTGACGGATGCTTCGGGAGAACCGGTGATTGGTGCAAATGTAGTACAGAAAGGTACGACAAACGGAACTATCACTGATTTGAACGGTGATTTTACATTAACCGTTTCGCAAGGGGCGGTTTTACAGGTCAGCTTTATTGGCTATAAGCAGCAGGAAGTATCCTTAAAGAACGGACAGGCCCAGGTGACTGTTGTTCTTAAGGATGATGCGGAACTGCTGGACGAGGTTGTCGTAGTGGGTTATGGTACAATGAAGAAACGTGATTTGAGCGGTGCCGTTTCGCAGATAAAAAGTGACGACCTGATGAAAGGCAATCCTACTGATTTGAGTAAGGGGTTGGCGGGCAAGATTGCCGGTGTGCAGGTGAATCAGAGTGACGGCGCTCCGGGGGGCGGCATCAGTATTCAGATTCGCGGTACGAACTCTTTCTCTACCAACTCACAACCTCTTTATATTGTAGACGGCGTGCCGTTTGATACGGGAGATACCCCAGCCAGTGACACAAATAACAGTCAGAATAAATCAAACCCATTGGCATTTATCAATCCGCACGACATTCAGAGTATTGATGTCTTGAAAGATGCTTCCGCGACTGCCATATATGGTTCCCGTGGGGCGAACGGGGTTGTTATCATAACCACCAAACGAGGTGAGAAGGGAAATGAAAAGGTGGAATTCAGTGCCAACTTTACATTCTCGAAGATAGCGAAACGTATGGATGTGCTCGACGCATTCACTTATGCCAATTATCAAAACGAACAAGTGCTCAATGATTATAAATATAGTAATAAGCCTTATGGCAAGCTGCCGTATCCCGGGGCTTGGGAATATCCGGCCTTGCCGGGTGGCGGAAACGATACTTCTGCAGGCAAATACCTGCCGGCACCGGAAGACTTCCTCCGGCCGGGTGATTATGTAGATGAATATGGTAACATTTCCTATGTGGGGGTGGCCGACTGGCAGGATTTGATTTATCAGAACGGCTTTTCGCAGGAATATAATATCAGTGTATCGGGCGGTTCGGACAAGGGGTGGCACTCATTCTCCGGTAATTTCCTCAAACAGGACGGTATCATCAAGAATTCCGGTTTTACCCGTTATTCATTACGTTCCAATATAGGCAGGTATATAACCAAATGGTTGGAAATGGGCATGAATACCAGTTTCACGCATACTGATACGGATTTCTCGAAGACCAATTCTTCTGATTGTGGTGTTATTCGTTCTGCATTGGTGTTTCCCTCGACGTATGATCCGCAGAAGAATAAGGCGGAAACTGGTGAATTGAGCTGGCTTGCATCTAATCCGTTGGCTTATATAACCAACACAAAAGATAATTTGCGCAGCATAAATGTGTTCAATTCAAGCTATATGGAGGTTAAACTTTTGCCTTTTCTGAAGTTCAGACAGAATTTGGGTATCAGTTACACTAACAATGACCGTGGCATGTACTATGGCCGCGAAACGCAGGAAGGTTCGTCCACTACTAATATCAATGGCAAGGCCGAACAGTCAAGCAACTGGTGGTTGGGAATCACCGCCGAATCACTGTTGACGTTCGATAAGACGTTCGGTATCCATAGCGTTAATGCGGTGGCAGGTTTTACGGCAGAGAAATCCAGTTGGGGAAGCAAAGCAATGTCGGCCACGGGATTTCCCAACGACATCACTCAGGACTTCGGTATGAGTTTGGGAGCTAATCCGGGCAAATTGAGGTCTGACAGGGGAGATGCAGCTTTAGCTTCATTCTTGGCACGTGTCAATTACACTCTCATGGATAAATATATCCTTACTGCATCCTGTCGTGCTGACGGTTCGAGTAAGTTTACCGATAAGAACAAGTGGGCTAGTTTCCTTTCCGGAGCTATTGCATGGCGTATGTCGGAAGAGAAGTTTATCAAAGACTTGGGGATATTCAGTAACTTGAAGTTGCGCCTGAGTTATGGTGAAACGGGTAACCAAGGTATCGGAAGTTATCGTACGCTGCCAATGCTTAATATGGCAAACTATCCTTTTGGCGGGGCTATCAACAGCGGCTTTTCCGAAGTGGACTGGAGAGGCCCGGTTTCCGATGACTTGCGCTGGGAGACGACTGCCCAATATAATGTGGGAATTGATATGGGATTCTTGAATAACCGTATTAACCTGGCGGTGGATTATTATCATAAGAAAACACGCGATTTGCTTCAGGATGTGAAAATCCCTTCAAGTACCGGCTTCGGTAGCATGATGGTCAATAGCGGACACATCACTAATGAAGGGCTTGAACTGACCGGTAAGTTTTATGTATTGCAGAATACACCGCTGAAATGGAATATCGATGCGAATATCTCGTTCAACCGCAACAGGATTGGCGGACTGAAAGCTGACCAGTTTGCGCAGAAATTATGGAGTTCGGCTGATGAGGTGTTCATACAGCGCAACGGTTGTCCTATCGGGGCTATATATGGTTATGTAGAAGATGGATTCTATGATAATCTGGCAGAGGTGATGGCTTCGCCCAGTGCAGATATCCGCGCAAAAGGCGCCGGTATGATTGGTGAAATAAAATACAGGAACTTTGATGATAATCCCGATATTACTTCGGCCGACCGGGTGATTATCGGAGACACGAATCCTGATTTTGTTTATGGACTTACCAGCAACTTCGAGTGGAAGGGCGTTACATTGAGCTTTTTCCTGCAAGGAAGTCAGGGAAACGACATTTTCAATGGCAACCTGATGGATATGAAGATGGGGAATGTGGGTAATATTACCCGTGAAGCCTATAATACCCGCTGGACAGAAGCCAATGCCACCCAGGCAAAGTGGCCGAAAGCCGTTTCTGGCTACGAACGTAATATGCTTATCTCTAACCGTTATGTAGAAGACGGCTCTTACTTGAAGCTGAAAAGCTTGAATATCGGGTATGTCTGGAAACCTAATTTCAAAGGTATCAGCAATGTCAATGTGTATGCCAGCGCAACCAATCTCTTCACCATTACCGGCTATAGCTGGTTCGACCCCGAAGTGAATGCTTTCGGTTCGGATGCCTCCCGGCGTGGTGTTGATGTGTATTCCTATCCCAGCAGCCGCACATTCTCATTAGGCATAAAAGTAGATTTTTAAGATGATAAACAATTAAATGTAACTCCATGAAACTGAAAAAAATATATATCCTGTTATCTCTTTCTTTAGCAGGCATGACAACTTTCTCCGCTTGCCAGGATTTCTTGAGCGAAAAACCATATTCTTTTGTGGGCCCGGAAGAGGTGGGCAACGATGATGCTGCAGTCAGCCAATGGGTGACCGGCGTGTACAGTAAATGGGCGGACGATATGTTCCGTTGGGGGAATTTCCCCCGCGTGCTTGATATGGACTGTGACTATGCTTCCGGTCCTGACTGGGCATTCAGCAATGCAGGTGCCGGCAATTATCAGGGAGATGATGTGACCAATACCATTTGGAAGGGTTGCTATAACTTGATTAATCGCGCTAATGTGGCTATTAAATATATCAATGCAATCACGGGTGCCGATGAACGGGTAAAGACGAATGGTCTGGGTGAGGTGTATTTCCAAAAGGCTTTTGCCTATTTTATGCTGGTAAAGGCGTATGGTGAGATTCCGTTGTTTGACAGAGCTGTCACGGACGGGGCGGGATACAACAATCCTCGCCGTCCGATAGCCGATGTCTATGCTGAAATAGTTCGTCTTTTGGAAGAGGAAGCCATTCCCCGTCTTTATAAGAATACGGATGCAGAGTATCAGACAGGGCATGTATGTGCAGGAACAGCTGTCGGACTGCTCGCTAAAGTATATGCAACCATGGCTTCCGGTGCACTTCCTGCAGGTGAGAAAATGACAGTGATGACTGGTTCGTCTTATTCATACAATGGTGACGATAAAGTCTTGGATATGCCTGTAAGGCGGGAGTTTGCAAAGACTCAGGTGAAAGGTTACGAAAGTTTCGATTGGAGGGATTGCTATGAAAAGGCTGCCAAATGGGCGGGATATCTGCTCTATCCTACTCCGGACAACAACTACGGCAGCCATGACCTGCTTCCTTATGACCAACTGTGGAAGCGTTCCGGACTGGGGCAAAGTACCGAACACCTGTTTGCCTTGCAAGGTGCCAACGGTGATGAACTTTATGGAAACAGTATCTTTGAATGGTATAATGGGATTGACAATGGACGCGGTGTAGTGGCCAGCGGTCTGTATATCGGCAACCGTTATCACTGGTATACTCTGTTCACCTCTCAGGATTACCGTGTCACACAAGGAGTGAAACATCGTTTTATAGTAAGCTATCAGGACGAAGAGGGAAAACCGAAGAGCGGCTTTTTCTATCCGAACACGCCGGAGTACGTGCTGAAGGCCACAGGCTATGATGCTAACGGAAATTATGTGGCAGAACCGGAAGCTCCCTACGACGACGGACGTAACTATTACTTTAACGTATCGAACGAGTGTCTGGCATTCACCAACAAATATGCAGACGTTACAGACGCCACACAGAAAAAATCGGATGCCTACTGGCCTTTCCTTCGTCTGGCTGACATCGTGCTGATTTACGCAGAAGCGAAATGTGAATTGGATAATGGAGTATCTTCGGAGGCTATCAGTGCATTGAATAGGGTACGTATCCGTTCGAATGCCACTCTTGCATCAAGTTCCGGTGATGGAGCCATTGCTTCCAAACAAGCCCTGCGTTCCGCCATTTTTGAAGAACGTGCCAAAGAACTTGCGCTGGAAGGAGACAGGCGATGGGATTTGATTCGTTGGGGAATCTATGTGGAAGTGATGAACTCTATCGGCGGAATCAACAAGGACGGTTCTCAAATCCACTACGATGAAGCCGGTGTGAACAAACATCGTGAACAGCGTCATTTGCTCTTTCCATTGCCTTCTGATGAGGTTTCTACAAATGAAGCGATTGACAGCAATAATCCGGGTTGGAGTTAAAGTGCCTTCCCTATTCTAGAATAAAGTCAGAAATTTAAAATCAATATTTCATGAAAAGATTATCTTTCAAATCCATAACTCTTATGTGCTGTATGGCGTTGAGCTTTGGTGCTTGTCAGGACATAGTGACCTATAATGATAATTATGATGACGAAATGGCGTCAAGCGGTGCCCCCGTTATTGACGCTGTGTATGACTCCAAAGACAGGGATAAATTGTTGCCAATCACTGACGGAAATCTGGAGCAGATGATTGTACTCGACGGTTCCAATTTAAGCCGTGTGAGGAAAGTGATGTTCAATGATGTTGAACTTCCTGTCGGTGAGGTATATGCGACTGCCGGCAGTGCCTATCTTCCCATTCCCCGTCAGATTCCGTTGGAAGTGAATAATAAGCTCTATTATGAAACGGAGTTGGGAAGTACCACTTATGATTTCACGGTGTCTGTACCCTTGGTTCAGGTGGACGGTCTATATAATGAGTTTGCTCTTCCCGGCACATCTGTACAGCTGAAAGGTAAATACTTCGACCTCTATGGGTTTGGAGGCGCGAATTCCACTTCTACTGTCAAAATGAATGGTGTCGAGCTTGAGGTAGATTCCATCTCGGACAAATATATGTCAGTTGTCATTCCTGAAGATGCACAGGATAACTCTGTCATCGAAGTGAGTTATATGGGAGCGGGTTCTGTTGCACATACCGAAAAAATCCCTTATCGTATGACGGATGCGATTATCTGGAACCTTTCTCATCCTGATGATTACGGACTCTGGGCAGGCAAAGAACTTATCATCAATGAAGCAGGCGACAATGAGCCCGAAATTCTCTATGGACCTTATTTTAGGGTAACCGGCAGTTATGGTGCCTGGAATTGGACGAATCTTGTTTGCGGAGGATTCAACTGTCCGGCTGATGTGGCGGCAGCTCCTGCCGATTACAATTTTAAGTTTGAGGTTTACTCTCCTACGGGACATCCGTTCTACGATTCGGCTGGATATGGCTATCTGATTCAGCTTAATAATGGCAATTATCCGTGGAATCCTTCTGCGAATGGCAGTTTCAATACTTACGGGAAGTGGTGTACTGTTTCGATTGATTTGCAGACCGTGTCGGGTAATGCTTTCTTGGAAGGATGGACAGGGTTGTCATTCATTCTCCAACCCAATTCGGATTGGAACGTAGACCATAGTTTCGCCAATATCCGTATTGAGAAGAAAATCCGGTAAATGATTATAGAAAATAGGTATGAAGAATATATATAACTTTTTGATTTATTTCATCTTTTGCGGCATAGGAGCGGGATGCTCTTCCTCGTCCGGGGAAGACTTTCCGGTTCCGGAGCCGGAACCGGTGGACAATTCATTGATAAAGAAAGAACTTTGCACCGAAGGTGCATCCGTTGAGGCTAAGAAAGTGTATACATATCTGAGAAACTGCTGGGGGAGAAAAACTTTGAGCAGTACAATGGCGAACGTGGCATGGAACGTCAATGAAGCAATATGGGTAAACCGTCAGACCGGGAAGTATCCTGCCATTGCCTGCTTTGATTACATGAACCTTCCCGCTTCACCGGCCGACTGGATTGATTATAATAAGATATCGGTTGTTGAAGACTGGTGGAATGCCGGAGGATTGGTTGCTGCTTGCTGGCATTGGAATGTGCCGGTCACGGAAAATAGCAGTGAGTATAAATGTATGATTAGTGAAACGGATTTTGACATCACCAAGGCATTGCAGGAGGGAACCCGGGAAAATGAAATCATTAAAGCCGATTTGGAAGAATTGGCGGGTTACTTACTGCTTTTGAAGCAGAAGAATATTCCTGTAATTTGGAGACCGTTGCACGAAGCTGCAGGCAAATGGTTCTGGTGGGGGAAAGATGCAGCTTCATACAAACGGCTCTGGAAACTCGTATATGAGACTTTCAAGCAGAAAGGGCTGAACAATCTTATCTGGGTATGGACTAGTGAAACGAACGACAGGGACTGGTATCCCGGTGATGCATACGTGGATATTATCGGACGGGACGTGTACCACAAGACCGATGCTGCCGGACTGGCAACGGATTTTGATGCACTAAAAAAAGCTTTTCCGGACAAGCTGATTGCACTTAGCGAATGTGGTGATGTGGCAACCATAGACAATCAACTGGCAGCCGGAGCCCAATGGGCATGGTTCATGACTTGGTATGATTATGAAGTGACAAAGGACACTACTGCGCCTGTTTTTAATTCCGGACAGCACGAACATGCCGACAAGGCTTGGTGGAACAACGCTTTCGGCCAGCCTGGTGTGATTTGCCGTAGTGATTTGCCTTCGTTTAAATAACAGACTATTCAACTTTTATGATGAAATATATTATTCTGACTATTAATGCGATATTTTGCCTCCTCTTGCCGACTGCATGTAGCGGAAGTGGAGAAACCGGTGAAAAAACTCCGGAAACAGTTGCCTTGTTGCAAAACTTGAAACAGGCGGAACGGAAAGGCATCCTTTTCGGTCATCATGATGATACTGCTTACGGAATAGGTTGGGAAGGAGATAAGGGTCGTAGCGATGTTAAAAGTGTCTGCGGTGCCTATCCGGGGGTGATGTCTTTCGATTTGGGCGAGATTGAACTCGGAGGAACACATAATCTTGACAAAGTATCCTTTGCGCATCTTCGTGAATATATTATCGAGCAGTATGCCCGTGGCGGCATGATTTCGCTCAGTTGGCATGTACGTAATCCGAAAACGGGCGGTGACTCATGGGATGTGACCGATAGCACCGTAGTGGCTTCTGTCATGCAAGGGGGAGAGAACCATGTGAAAATGCTCGAATGGATAGACCGTGTGGCCGATTTCCTGCTTTCGCTGAAGACAAAGGAGGGTGTACTCATTCCTGTGGTGTTCCGCCCTTGGCATGAACATACCGGAAGCTGGTTTTGGTGGGGAAAGGATTTGTGCTCTTCGGAACAGTACAAGACCCTTTGGCGGATGACTAATGACCGTTTGCGTCTGAAGGGAGTGAATAATGTGCTGTTAGCTTACTCTCCGGGAATGGAATCTGATACGGTTGAGGAATATCTTGAACGCTATCCGGGGGATGATATTATAGATGTTCTCGGTACGGATGTATATCAGTTTGAACGTTCCCAGTATATCAAGCAATTGAACAAGATGCTGACGATTCTGACCGAGGCGGGCAAGAAGCACGATAAGCCTATTGCCCTGACCGAAACAGGATTGGAAGGCATTCCCGATTCTTTGTGGTGGACAGGGACTCTGTTGCCTGTCATTGAGAAATATCCCCTCAGTTATGTACTGGTTTGGCGTAATGCGCGTGAAAAGTCCACTCATTATTATGCTCCCTATCCCGGACAAGTATCTGCCGATGATTTTGTGAAATTCAGTCGGTCTCCGAAAATATTGTTTGTCGGAGACAATTTTGAACTCTATAAATAAGGAAACATGATGAAGAACCTGATTAGAATCTGCCTGTTTACTATGTTTTTGTTTGTAACAGGAGACCTGGCTGCCCAAAATATACATTTGTCAACCCCTCGTACCTCACTGGTACTCTCGGCTCCGGCGGGAGGAGAGTTGAAGTATGTATATTATGGCAGTAAGCTTACTGAAAATGACTGTCGCGAAGTTTATAATGCACCTACCATGCAACATGCGGCTTATCCGGTATATGGTATGAACTGCCCGGGTGAGTCGGCGCTGGCAGTGACTCATGCCGACGGAAACATGACTTTGCAAATGGAAGTGGCCGGTACGGAAATAAAGAATACTGACGGAGCAGTTACTGCTGTCATTAAGCTGAAAGACAAGGTCTATCCGTTTTCTGTGAATGTGTGCTACAAGGCCTACTCCGATGTCGACATCATAGAGACTTGGACGGAGATAGCCCATGCGGAGAAAAAGAACGTTATGTTACGTAAGTTTGATTCGGCTTTCCTGCCTGTGAGAAGGGGAGATGTATGGTTATCAAGTCTGTATGGCTCATGGGCCAACGAGGGAAGGCTTGTGCAGGAACCTCTTGAACCGGGCATGAAAGTGATAAAGAACCGGGACGGTGTGAGAAATTCACATACGGCACATGCCGAGGTGATGTTCTCGCTTGACGGGAAACCTCAGGAGAACTATGGCAATGTCATTGGTGCAGCTCTTTGTTATGGCGGAAACTACAAACTGCGTATTGATACGGACGACAGTGAATATCACCAGTTTTATGCCGGCATAAATGAAGAAAATTCAGTTTATAACTTGAAGAAAGGAGAACTTTTCATAACTCCGGCTTTAGCATTGACTTACAGTGCTGAAGGGTTGAGCGGATGCAGCCGTAACTTTCATCGTTGGGCGCGCAAATACAAACTGGCGCATGGAAATTCTCTCCGTAAAATATTGCTGAACAGTTGGGAAGGAGTGTATTTTGATATCAACGAGAACGGTATGAACCAGATGATGGGAGATATCGCATCTATGGGCGGTGAACTGTTTGTGATGGATGACGGGTGGTTTGGCGATAAATACAAACGTAACTCTGACAATTCTTCATTGGGCGACTGGAAGGTGGATACCGGGAAGCTGCCCGGTGGTATCCGTAAATTGGTGGACGATGCCCGCCAATATAAGGTGAAGTTCGGTATATGGATTGAACCGGAAATGGCCAATACCACTAGTGAACTTTATGAAAAACATCCGGAATGGATATTGAAAGCTCCCTTGCGCGAACCGGTATTGGGGCGTGGAGGGACGCAGGTGGTGCTTGACTTGGGTAATCCGCAGGTGCAGGATTTCATATTCAATCTTGTAGACACTTTGATGACCAATTATCCGGAAATAGATTACATCAAATGGGATGCGAACATGGCTATTATGAATCATGGGTCGGACTATTTGCCGAAGGATGAACAAAGTCATCTGTATATTGCCTATCATCGGGGATTTGAGAATGTTTGCCGCCGGATACGTGCCAAATATCCGGAACTCACCATACAGGCGTGTGCCAGTGGAGGCGGGCGTGCCAATTATGGAGTGCTTCCTTACTTTGATGAGTTTTGGGTGAGTGACAATACGGATGCGTTGCAACGAATTTATATGCAATGGGGAGCCTCTTATTTCTTCCCGGCTATAGCTATGGCTTCACATATCAGTGCTGCGCCCAATCATCAGACTTTTCGCACCATTCCTTTGAAATACCGTATCGATGTGGCTATGAGCGGTCGTTTGGGAATGGAAATACAGCCCAAGAATATGACAGGCGAAGAGAAAGAGCTATGCCGTAAAGCTATTGCTGATTATAAAATGATTCGTCCTGTGGTACAGTTAGGAGATATTTACCGGTTGCTTTCTCCGTATGACAGGCTGGGGGCAGCTTCGCTGATGTATGTTGCACCGGAAAAAGAGAAGGCTGTGTTCTATTGGTGGAAGACCGAGCATTTTTGCAACCAGCATTTGCCGCGTACCAGGATGGCGGGGCTTCATCCGGATAAGATTTATAAGGTGACCGAGCTGAACAGGATAGACAACCAGCCTCTGGATTACGAAGGAAAAGCTTTCAGTGGCGCGTATCTGATGGCGAACGGGCTGGAAATGCCTTATAATCACAAAGTGGATTACCATAAGTTGAGTGATTATTCCAGTCGGGTACTTTATCTGGAAGAGGTTAAGTGAATATATATAAGAGAATAACGACATTTAATTTGACGATTGATATGATTACATTTAAAGAGAAGTTGAATACTCTGTTTGATGATTACAATAAACTGATTACCTGCAAGAATGTGCCTTTGGAAGACGGTAACGGTATTCTCACCCGTTATAAGTATCCGATACTGACGGCTGCCCATACTCCTGTCTTCTGGCGTTATGATTTGGATCCTGAATCCAACCCTTATCTGATGGAGCGTATCGGCATGAACGCTACATTGAATTCCGGAGCCATTAAATGGAACGGTAAGTACCTGTTGGTAGTACGTGTGGAAGGTGCCGACCGTAAATCGTTTTTTGCGGTGGCCGAGAGTCCTAATGGCATTGACAATTTCCGTTTTTGGGATTATCCTATTACGATGCCCGAAGATGTGATTCCGGCTACCAATATTTATGATATGCGCCTTACGGCGCATGAAGACGGCTGGGTGTACGGCATTTTCTGCGCGGAAAGACATGACTCGGCAGCGTCGGCGGGCGACTTGTCGTCGGCAACTGCCACTGCTGCCATAGCTCGCACCAAAGATTTTGTGAACTGGGAGCGGCTGCCTGATTTGAAGACCGGAAGCCAGCAACGCAATGTCGTGCTTCATCCCGAATTCGTCAATGGGAAATATGCACTTTACACCCGTCCGCAGGACGGATTCATCGATGCTGGAAGCGGAGGGGGAATCGGCTGGGCATTGGTGGACGATATGACTCATGCGGAGGTAAGGGAGGAAACGATTATCGACCGGCGCTATTATCATACAATCAAAGAGGTGAAGAACGGAGAAGGACCGCATCCTATCAAGACTCCTAAAGGGTGGCTGCATCTGGCACATGGGGTTCGCGGATGTGCCGCCGGGTTAAGATATGTTCTTTATATGTATATGACTTCTCTTGAAGACCCGACGCGTGTGATAGCTTCTCCTGCCGGGGCAATCATGGTTCCCGAAGGCGGGGAGCGTGTGGGAGATGTTTCGAATGTACTGTTTTCCAATGGCTGGATTGCAGATGAAGACGGAAAAGTATTCATTTATTACGCTTCGAGTGATACACGTATGCATGTGGCAACTTCTACCATAGACCGATTGGTGGATTATTGTCTGAATACTCCGCAAGACGGTTATTCTTCATCTGCTTCTGTGGAAACACTGAAACGCCAGATTGCGAAAAACCTGAAATTGATGAGTTGATGCACAGCATCCTTAAATAACGGTCTACCATGATAAAACTAAAAGAAAAGATTGGCTACGGTTTGGGAGACATGGCTTCCTCTATGTTCTGGAAGTTGTTCGGCTCTTATCTTATGATATTCTATACGGATGTATTCGGGATGTCTGCAGCCGTTGTGGGGACTATGTTCCTCGTCACTCGTGTATGGGATTCGGCATTCGATCCTATTGTCGGAATCATTGCCGACCGCACTCATTCACGGTGGGGGAAGTTCCGCCCTTATCTGCTATTTCTTGCTTTTCCGTTTGCCTTCATCGGAATCCTTACTTTTACTACTCCCGAATGGAGCATGACGGCGAAGATTGTATATGCTTATATTACTTACTCACTGATGATGATGGTTTATTCTGCTATCAATGTGCCTTATGCTTCTCTGTTAGGTGTAATGAGTGCCGAACCGCACGATCGCAATGTACTGTCTGTCTACCGCATGGTATTTGCCTATTTGGGCAGTTTCATCGCATTGCTGCTGTTCATGCCTATGGTGAATGCTTTTAGCGAGGGACATGGTGAGCAATATGGTTGGGAAATGGCTGTAACTGTGATTGCTGTCATGTGTACTGTCTTTTTTATCGGTTGTTTTGCTTTGACCCGTGAGCGTGTGAAACCTATCAGGGAGAAGCAAGCCCCGCTGAAAGATGATTTGAAAGATTTGTTGCACAACCGTCCCTGGTGGATTTTGTTGGGAGCGGGTATTGCTGCCTTGATTTTCAATTCCATTCGTGACGGTGCCACTGTGTATTATTTCAAGTACTTTATTGTAGAAAACAGTAATGAGCCGGTTACTTTTCTAGGTATCCCATTTGTATTAAGCGGACTGTACCTGGCTATTGGACAGGCGGCTAATATTATCGGAGTGGTTTTGGCCGCTCCGGTCAGTAACCGTATCGGGAAGAAAAGAACTTATATGTGGGCTATGGTAGTTGCAACGGTGCTCAGTATCGTTTTCTACTGGTTCGATAAAGAGAATCTCGTACTCATTTTTATTTTCCAGATACTTATCAGTATTTGTGCCGGCAGTATTTTTCCTCTTTTATGGAGCATGTATGCCGATTGTGTAGACTATTCCGAACTTAAAACGGGTAACAGGGCTACCGGACTGATATTTTCTTCTTCATCCATGAGCCAGAAGTTCGGGTGGGCAATCGGCAGCGCTGTCACTGGCTGGTTGTTGGGATACTTCGGTTTCCAGGCGAATGTGGTGCAAAATGACCAGGCTATTAATGGTATCAGGATGTTTCTCAGCTTTTTGCCTGCCATAGGTACCTTATTGAGTATTTTATTTATCAGCATGTATCCGCTATCCGAAAGAAGAATGAAAGAAATCATCGGGGAACTGGAACAGAAGAGAAACCAACATTAAACATTTAGGATTATGGAAACTACTATTGAACGCCTGAAAGAGGAGGTGCAACAAGTGCTTACCACTAATATTCTCCCTTACTGGATAGAAAAAATGCAGGATAGAGGGAATGGAGGATTTTACGGTCGCATCACAGGGCAGGAATGTTTGGTTGCTGAAGCGGAGAAGGGAGCTGTCATGAATGCACGCATCCTGTGGACGTTCTCTGCTGCTTACCGCCTGTTGCATAAGACCGAATATCTGGAAATTGCCACTCGTGCCAAACGTGAAATAATCGACCGCTTTTATGATACACAATTTGGAGGAATTTATTGGAGCATAGATGCTCATGGGCAGCCTTTGGATACAAAGAAGCAGGTCTATGCTATCGGATTTGCTATTTATGGACTGAGTGAGTTTCATCGGGCAACGGCGGACGACGAGGCTTTGGAATATGCTGTCCGCCTTTTTCATGACATCGAATTGCATTGTTTTGACAAAGGAAAAAATGGGTATTATGAAGCGTTTTCCAGAGAATGGGGAGAAATAGCAGATATGCGTCTCAGTGACAAGGATGCTAATGAACGCAAAACAATGAATACTCATTTGCATATTCTTGAGCCTTATAGCAATCTTTTCCGGGTATGGAAGGATGAAATGCTGAAAAACCGGTTGCATAATCTTATCCGTTTGTTCATTGATGAGATTATGGATATGGACACAAGGCATCTGCAACTTTTCTTTGACGACAACTGGCGAAGCAATTACCATATTATATCTTACGGTCATGATATTGAAGCGTCGTGGCTTATTCATGAGGCGGCACTCGTACTTGCTGACCGCCAACTATTGACTGAAATAGAAATGTATATCGTTGAGATGGCTGAAGCTGCTGCGGAGGGCTTTCTTTCCGACGGAGGAATGATTTACGAATTACGGACTGACAGTTCGTCTATTGATGCCGACCGGCATTGGTGGGTACAAGCTGAAACAGTGGTAGGATTTATGAATCTATATCAACATTTCGGTGACAAGCTATCTTTGTCACGCGCTGTCCGGTGTTGGGAGTTTATCAAAAAGTATCTAATTGATTATGCAAATGGAGAATGGTACTGGAGCCTTTCGGCTGATGGGACTGTCAACCGTGAGGATGATAAAGCCGGATTTTGGAAATGTCCTTACCATAACGGGCGTATGTGTATGGAGATAATGGAGCGCTTTTGATTTCATTGCAGCCGAGTAGTTTCAACCCTATTTGGAACAAAGTGTTTCACTAAGTAATCATGAAAAAATTGGAATTACTAACTTAGCCGGGACACAGAGTTAAGCATAAAAGCTTATTTTTGTGTAATATGAGAAAACAAAGGACCCATTTTGACAAGGCATTCAAAG
>RZZX01000147.1 GCA_009929715.1 Bacteroidia bacterium | reverse complement strand
GGTCCTTCCGGAAACTCTGTGGGTAAATGATTTGACTTCTCGCGGATGACGCCGATGAAAGATACGCATCTCTCGGAAATTTTCACGAAGTCTCTTGGAATCTGGAATATAAATTAAGCTCCGTGTTATTTTAAAGTCCACGAGGGTCTTAAAGTAAACGAAAATAGTGTGTATTTTGCTCCAATCTCAGCCCCAGACAACCACCTGCAAGATCGATTACGGGGGGCAACGAATAGGTACCTCTACGCAGGTCATCCACACGCTCACTTGAGCGGATGAGGAATTTCATTCATCACACTAAAGTTAATCCTACTCGCTCATTCCCAAAGGATACTTCTCTCCATAGTGTTGTGATGGTACGATACGTGGATCGCGGTTTGCTGATACCAGACTGTCAGCGCAATCGAGAACACCATCCACCCTGCGACGCTCGCTGATTGATAAGAACTGAAATCTTCCTTGACCTCAAATGACCAGTACCCATAGTTTTCATGGCCGGCATGACCGTGGGAGTAGGTGATCCGGCTAGCGGGCGTAGATCTCGGCAATGTCCAGCCTTTCAAAGACGAAAATGACGAATCAGGGGGACTGCGGCTTGAACGGGCGGATTATATGTGCAAGAGTGTAGCATGGTATCGACACATCATGGAGTGCTCCTTGCTTGAACGCAATCTTCTTATAAACACAACATAGCCGAGTCCAGATATGCACAAAGAAGCTGTTCATCTCTTGCGCGAGGTTGCCTTGGCGATTTTGCCTGTTAGTCTCATCGTCTGCGCCCTGCAACTGACGCTGCTGCATATGCCTTGGGATGTCTTCATCCGTTTTGCTTTGGGTGCGGTATTCGTTGGCGGCGGCTTGTTTCTTTTTCTCTTCGGGGTCAAGACGGGCCTTTTGCCCATGGGCGAAATAATCGGCGCGGAGCTGCCCAAAAGCGGATCCGTGAAATATCTCGTATTCATGTCCTTTCTTCTCGGAACGGCCATTACTGTGGCTGAGCCTGACGTGCGTGTGCTGGCTCATCAGCTCGATTTTATCTCGAACGGACTGGTTCCCCGCAACATTCTAATCTTCGTGGTCGCCCTGAGCGTGGGAATTTGCGTGGGCGGCGCCGTACTGAGGATAGTAGTGGGGGTGCCAATCGTGAAGGTGCTGGTGGCCGGATATGCCGTCATCTTGGCCCTGTCCTTCGTCACCCCTGAAAGTTTTCTACCAATCGCCTACGATGCCGGAGGCGTGACCACGGGGCCGGTGACGGTTCCCTTCATAATAGCTCTAGGACTTGGAACCGTAGGTGTGTTGCGCGGGAGGAATTCCTTCAGCGACGGTTTCGGTCTTGTGGGACTAGCATCCATCGGCCCCGTCATTGGGGTCATGATTCTGGGGATGATCTACGGATGAACATAATTTTGGATTTTCTGGATTTTCGGCATGTGGCCTTTGAACTGCTCCTAGCCTTTGCTCCCCTTGTGCTTTTTTTTGCCTACATGCAGAAACGCGCCCTGCACCTCCCCAATTCCTACGTGCTGCGGTTGATGAAAGGGGTAGCCTTGTCGTATGTTGGGCTTGTCCTGTTTCTGCAAGGCGTGACTCAGGGATTTCTTCCTGCGGGCACCGAAATTGGCCGCATCATCGGCGAAGCACCTTGGCGCTGGGCGCTGGTTCCGCTGGGTTTCTTTTTCGGCCTTGCAGCCACGGCAGCGGAACCGGCGGTGCGCGTGCTGGCCATTGAGATGGAGAAGGCGTCGGGCGGTACAGTCAAACAGAAGCCTGTGCTGGTAACGCTATCGCTGGGAGTGGGAATTTTCGTGGCCTTGGCCATGTTCAAACTTTTGGCCGGAATTAGCATTATATGGTTTGTAGTCCCAGGATATTTGCTGGCCTTGATCATGACCCGTTTTTCCACGCCGTCATTCATTTCGGTGGCTTTTGATGCTGGCGGGGTGGCGACGGGTCCCATGACCGTAACCTTTGTCATGGCCATTGCACTTGGCGCAGCGGGAGCCCTGGAGGGCCGAAACGCAGTGGCGGACGGCTTCGGGCTCATCGCCCTGGTCGCTTTAGCACCTATTCTTTCCGTGATGACTTTGGGAATTTTTTATTCCCGCAAAAGGAGTGGCTGATGAACATACTGGAAAATTTCGACTGCATTGTGACCATTGTGAACAAGGGACACAGCGAGCCCATCGTGGACGCTTCCCGTAAGGCTGGAGCCGAGGGCGGTACCATCATTTTTGGGCGCGGCACGGGCATCAGGGAAGTCAAATCCATCTTGGGACTTGCCATCGATCCGGAGAAGGAGATTGTCCTGACCCTGGTCAAATCCGACATCAGCCTGCGCGTCCTTAAGGCCATCGTCGAAGCGGGCAACTTGGACCGACCGGGTGCCGGGATAGCCTTTATCATCCCTGTCAAGGGCGTGGCCGGGATATGCCATCTGGATTGCCAGCCTCTCTCGTGATATGACGCTGCTTCAGAGGCTGAATTCAATCCGCTTAAGATAGCAGAAAATTAGTTTATGTTGAAAATGATGTGCAGTTGTTTTTTTCAGATCCTCATGCCGATTAACGGGTTGTATTGTCCTTTTTGCTCTTCGGATACGGATTTCAAACTAATCCACTTCTTAAACTTTGGAATATTTATGATGGGATCGTCAAAAAAACATGATCAATTAACACACTGAACTTTTTTTCAGCGTTCATTACAGAACGAAGCACTCCATCGCGCCGAATATGCAAAACATCTTTGACCTGCTCCGCCGTTGGCGTTGTCTTCGCGGAGCACGGCGTCAAGTAGATCGCTGTTGTGAGAGGGTTTACTGCGAAAGTTCCTTCCATAAGATTGACGTCCGCTTTATCCGGCCAGGCAAAGAGAAGGAGGTCACCCAGGGCGATAATCAAAATAGGCTAATTCTGGATGCTCAGAGGCAGCGCAGGATCGTGCACGGGAACGCTTTTTATTAAGCCTCTTGTAGTTGATTGGAACTCTTTAAAAGAAGTGACTTTAGAATGGTTTGTCATGCGAAAGGCCCGGTTCTTTTTGATTGCAACTGCAAGACCAAAGGCCTTCGCTCCTGTATGATTGTCCTTTCCTCTGGTCCTGGAAGCTAATCTCTTCAATTTAAATATTATTATAAGACATGGTAAGCGGCTCAATTGTTGGACGAAATAATATATTTTATCAAAAATTGTTTAAATAATGCTTTTAGTGTGGGTGTATTTTCCTAAATTTCGGATAAAATTTAATTTTTCTATTAATGCTGGGGGGGGTAAAATTTTGCTTTTTTTTAACAGATCTATATTAATAATTTTTATTTCTTTTCTTATATCCACTTCTTCTTATGCTCAAGACTGGATTGTTGCTGGAAAAAGAGGAATAATGACATTTGTTGTTGTGTCAAAAGAGCGGGAAAAAGATGAAACTGTTTACAAAGAAGCCATACAAAGCCTTTGTACAGATAATGATTTTTGCAAGATAATGTTCTGGTCTAATTCGAGCGATGTTCCAACTTCATGGCCAATGAATGAGCACGAAAAAAATTCTAAGGTTGCTGACTACTATCACAATGGTAATTCTGGAGAAGTAAAATTTATATTTAAATATTCAAATGACCGTTGAGTTATTTAAAATAATTGTATTTAGTATTTTGAAATTTTTTTTTTAGAATTAGGTTTTAAAAATCACTTGTAGTTCTATTTAGTCCTTCCAGAATTGCTATAGGTAAATGACTTGGTTAGGAGTCTTCTCACGGAGGGCGCCGATGAGAGACACCGAACTTTACGCGCAGATTCTTGGAGTCAAAGCCCCTTGGTTTGTTGATAAGGTTGATCTGAAAGTAGCCGAGAACAGTGTTGATATTTGGCTAGATCATGGCCCAGGGGAGCGCTGGCCCTGCCCAGAATGCGGCAAGCTTCTGCCCTGCCGGGACCATGCAGGAGAACGAGTCTGGCGTCACCTAGACACATGTCAGTTCAAGACGTTACTTCATGCCCGAGTTCCGCGAGTGGAATGCCCGGAACATGGAGTGCACCAGGTGCTTGTGCCCTGGGCTGAGCCACGGTCGCGCTTCACCTTGCTCATGGAACGCTGGATCATTGATGTGCTCACAGAGTGCTCGACAGTGGAAGGCTCTCGGCGCTTGCTGAAACTCACATGGGATGAGGTTTGGGGAGTAATGGAGCGAGCTGTGCGACGAGGCCTTTCACGCAAGGAGGCCCGTCCGATTCATTATCTCGGAGTGGACGAGAAAGCATTCCGCAAAGGGCACTCCTACATGACCATCGTCTTCGATCTTATGCGCAGCACGGTCGAGCATGTTTCTGAAGAACGGAAGAAGAGCAGCCTGGAGGAATATTACCGCAGGCTCTCGCCAGGCCAACTGGAATCCATACGGGCCATCGCGATGGATATGTGGGAGCCATATTTCACGGCGACCATGGCGCATGTGCCGGATGCCGGAGCCAAAATCGTCCACGATAGATTTCATGTCATGAAACACGTGAATGAAGCCGTGGATAAAGTGCGCAAGCAAGAACATAAGGCTCTGATGGCTCAGGGCGACGAAACCCTCAAAGGGACCAAGTACCTGTGGCTGTTTCGCCCCGAGAACTTGCCTGCCAAGCATCAGCCGACATTTGACGTCCTCAAGGCCAGCTCTCTCAAGGTGGCCAAAGCGTGGGCCATGAGAGAGAACTTGCAGTCATTGTGGGGCTATATGTCTCCTGGGTGGGGACGTAGATTCTTCAAGCGCTGGATAAAATGGATTGATCGTTCCGGCTTGGAGCCAATGAAGCGGGTGGGACAGTTACTTTTGCGGCATCTTGAAAATATCCTGACCTTCTGCCGCCACCGGATCACCAACGGCGTCGCCGAAGGACTGAACAGCAAGATCATGAGCATCAAGCGAAAGGCGTGTGGGTACAGCAACAAGGATCATTTCAAGACGGCGATCTATTTTTTCTGCGGTGGACTCGATCTGTACCCGAGGTCAGTCTGATCACGTTACCCACAGAGTTTCCGGAAGGACC
>RZZX01000146.1 GCA_009929715.1 Bacteroidia bacterium | reverse complement strand
GTTGCCCACGATGAGTTGATGCAGCTGTTCTATTGAGATTTCGCACGCCGGAACGAGTGTGGCGGGTGTGGTGATTCTTCCTTGTGCATCTCTGATGGGTGCGATGGGAGGAGAGAAGAGGGACATGGTAACTTGTGTTGTCATGTTATTCGATTTTTGGTTTAAAAAATAATTTATGTTTTATGAGTCGGCTTTAGGTTTTTTTCTCATAAACATTGATTGGTTTTATCAATCAGTTCAGAGTGAAAAATTAAACAAACTCTTGTCCTTTACGACCATACAAAAATAAATAAAATTTATATAAATGCGCTTTTAATAGGCTGGAAATTTGCACGTTTTTAATAAAAATTAAACAATGAAATAGAGGAAAGTATGTTGTAAAAAAAGGCTTTCATCTTCCACGCACGCCCCCCCTCCCCACACACAGAAGTAAGCAGTCATTAAAGAACGAATAATCTCGTCGTACTTATAGCCACTGGATGAACATCTTTGACCGAGAGTTTTGTTGATGACGGGTTCCAACTCTTGAGAAAATTTCTCCATTAGTGAGAATATGCCCCCCCAAAAAAATGGGGTGACTTTATAAGATTTTATTTGTATTTTTGCCATGTCGTCGATCGTGTTTACGAGACTTTTTTTTGCAACACTAAGATAAGTGAATTTCTTGAGATGATAAAAACCTGAGAAACTCATTGTTGCTCAGGTGATTTTAAATAATTTTATAAAATAATGAGGAATAATATCATCACCCTCAGTGAATTGTTGATGGGTAGAAATAGCGAGTTTGATGCCGCTGTTTCTCATAACCGAGTAAAATTAGTACGTCATAAGGATAATCGTTCTGAGATTATAATCCGAGGAAAAAAAGTGACTGATTTTACACTATATGACATGTATAAGCATGAACGTCAGACTTTTCTGAATTATCAAGGAGAGCAAAGTAGTCCTGTTTTCGACAATGTGGATTTTATAGTTGCTTTCTTAGGTGAAGTTTCAACAGAATCCCGATTTATTGGTGTCTATAAAAACCATGGAAAGATAGAGGAAAATAACTCTATAGGGGCATCTATCTATGATTTATCAGAAGCAGTAGGCTTTGATATTCTTAAAGAAAAAGTAATTATAGATTGGGGAAAATCAGCCGTGAGTTGGCACCAATACTTTTCTAATGTAAAGGAAGTACTGCGAATAGAAAAGGGGTTACAGGATTTAAATGGTATACCCTATTTTAAATCATATAGCGATATAAATATTAGCTTCGAAGAGCTAACGAATATCATCAAAAACGAACCAGAGGATTGGAAGGTAGCTCTTCAAGCGGTTAATGCCATCTATATGATTATCGATAAACATAATGGAAAACAGTATATTGGCTCTACCTATGCAAAAGGAATTCGCTCTGGTGGCATCTGGAACCGTTGGTTAGCATACGTACAAACGGGAGGTCATGCCGAGAATAGGTCTCTGAAAGAGATTCTGGATGAAAAAGGTATGGACTATGCCCGTCATTTCAGTTGGATAGTTTTAGAAACATTGCCACTGAGAATAACAGATAAGGAGGTTATAGCACGTGAGAATGTTTATAAAGAAAAGTTCCTTACAAGAATCTTTGGATATAATAATAACTAAACGCCATGAAAGCACTAGAACTTGGAGCTATCTCTAATTTACGTTTTTTAAACCCATATAGTGTAGGAACTCTTTCGCATGGCATGTGGAGCGACTATTTATGCGTAGAGCCCCGATACGCTTTGTGGGGTAAGGGGATTTTTTGTGTTTGTTATTGTAAATATGGCTTGTGGATTTTAGGGGGAATATGAATGAGTTGCGGATTTAAGGAATTATATCATATTTGCAATCTGAATACCGATTTTATTCTTGATAGCCGTTTCTACAGCTTGATACACGTCTGTTTCTTTTGATTTAATACTTTCGTCTAATGCAGCAGAGCTTGATGTTGGATGACCATCAAGAGAAACATTATACCCACATGTCAAAAATCTCTTGTGTGAATGAGTTGTCTGATAAGAAGGGTCTTGATTTTTTGTTCTTTTGGTGGCATCGCACTTAGAGTGCGATGATTTCTAAGTCGTCCGGTACGTTTATGTCTCCTTGGAACGACTCTTGTATTTCGGCGGTGTATCGTGCTTTGCGATGAGCTAGATCGCTCTCTTCGGTATGGTAAACCACGAGGTGTTTGGGTTGAAGCCGACTAGCCATCTCGCCTACATCTTTGGCGGTGCAATGGTGTTTCTCATAGGGCTTGAAGGTCTCACGTTCTTCATAGAGGCAAAAGGCTTCGCAAAGCAGCCAGTCTGCATGGCTCGCAAAAGGTTCATTCTCTTCTTTATAGGGTTCATCGCCCAAGCAGACGATGGCCTGTCCGTCGGGCAGCTCTGCTCGAAAACCGAATTGTTTCTCTTTGGTGGAGTTGATGTCGAAACAGGTGAGGGTCAGATCGCCCACTTGCCGGGTCTCTCCGTGTTTGACTTCCTGGTAGAGGATGGTCTCTTCTGCTTGCTTGATGATTTTGGTGGGGAGGGTCATGCGGCAGATGTCGATGAGGACTTGCAGGACTTTGTCGTGTCCATAGATGTGTAGCCGACCGTTGTATTTTCCCTTCGCTGCCGCTTGTGCTACCATGCGTACTACCCAGATGGCTCCGAGGATATGGTCGGTATGGGCATGGGTGAGGTAGAGGTGGTGGATCTCTTCTAAGGGAAGTTGGGCTTTTTCTAGTTGGGAGAGGATGCCGTTTCCTCCACCGGCATCGACGAGCAGGTGCGATTGGGGGGTGGAGATGACGAAACAGGTGTTGTAGCATTTGGTCACAGCGGCATTGCCTGTGCCAAGCAGGGTGAGGGTTGATGTCACAGCGGGGGAATGGGTTGCGTTGGTCATATGCGAATGTTTTTTGGGTGCAAAGATAATGGGTTTTGGCGAGAATGAGGTAAATGGGGGGGAGTTTGTGATAAAAGTGGGGGCGTCGGATAGAGGTGTTTTGTTGGGTAGTGTTAGGTTGAATACTAAGGATGAACTTAATTTTCAACCTTCTTTATTTATAAGTTTTTTCAGCGTTTTAGTGAGAGATGTGTAGGATAGCGGTGTTTTTTTATCTTTCTGGAGGAATAAAAGCCGTTTGAAGATAATCCGCTTTTTCTTTAAATCGAAAAAAGTGAGCTGTTTCATTCTTTTTTTTTCATTATAGAGAACTTTTTTCTTTGTAATTTGTTTTATATGTATTAATTTTGAGGACTCGATCGCGGATGACTGTAAATGACGGTATTGGCATTTCTTATCTGTGAATCCCAAGAACTTCTTTGTTCCTTAGTCTTCAAAAGAAGAGGTGTTATACTTGTGAAATAAAAGATGACTAAACAACTTTTGCGAAAAATAATCGGAGGGGCCTTGTTGGCGATAGCGACTCAAACAATGGCACAGACAGAACCTGCTTCGGGGCGGGTGGACCTCTTTATGGGGGCCGATCTACACTATAAGGATATTACGCATCACCGTATTTATGATGTGCTGGTGAACTTAACACCAGGCGTAAAGTGGCACATGGGACATGGCTGGCAAGCTGCTGGACAGGTCTTGGTGCCGATCTATAATGATTACGGGGGGTACTACAAACGGGTGCGACTCAATATGGCGGTGCTCTCGAAAGAGTTCTACAGCGGAAATAACCGACTTTTTACGAAATGGAGCGGGGGCTGGTTCGGACAGGAACGCTATGGCGTGGATCTGAAGGGTATGTGGCTCTTGAATAACTGGTGGGCAGTGAGGATGCAGGCCGGATGGACGGGACGATGCTCAATGGCCAACGGCTGGGAGGCGAGTTTGCCGAAACGGTGGACGGCTCTCGGTGGGGCGATGCTTTATCTGGTGCCTTGGAATACGCAGCTGACTCTCGATGGCGGACGGTTTGTGTTTGGCGATTATGGGGCAGTGGGTCAGGCTATGAGGCATTTTAAACATTGCTCGGTGGGCTTGTATGCGCAATATAGCAGTGAGGGCGGATCGAACGGCGGATTTAAGGTGGTGATGATGATTCCACCGTACCGACGGAAGGGGCGTAAACTGACTGTGAGACCGGCATCGAACTTCCGACTGACGTATAATATTGAGGCGGATGTGTATGCGAATAAGATGTATACCACGGATCCGGAGGAGAATGAACGGGAGGGGTGGTTTGATAGGACGGCTCTGAAATGGGGTGCGAATGCGATGGATCCGGACTTTAAAACGGTGGAGTGATGAAGAGGGGAATGAAACGCATAAAGGTCTGGGTGGCTTTGGGGCTACTGCTCGTGGGCTTGGGGGCTTCGAATGTTGCTGCACAACAATATACGGGAATGACTGGACTGATTCATGTGCCTACAGCGGAGATGAATCGGGAGGGGGATGCGCGATTGGGAGCGCACTTTATTAATAAGGAGTTGTTGCCTTTACAGGGATTTATCTACAAGGGTGAACGGTATCATACGTTTAGTCACTATATGAGTATCACACCGTTTCGCTGGATGGAGATCGGATATACGTGTACGTTGTTCCGCTGGCGGGAGACAAAGGGGGATTTCGGAGGCTATGGGGCGAAGGATCGCTATTTTTCGCTGAAACTGAACCCGCTTCGTGAGGGGAAGTGGTGGCCGGCTGTGGCAGTGGGCTGTAATGATGTGTTGGATTCGAGGTCGTTCTCTAAACATAAAACGGGGGAGCTTTTTTTTGCCAATTATTATGTGGCGGCGTCTAAGCATTTTGATTGGAAGGGGACGGAGCTGGGAGGTCACGTGGTGTACCGACGGTTTATCCGTAACTACAACGATCGCTGGACGGGGGTCGTGGGGGGGCTAACGGTGCGCCCACGGTTTGCTCCGATTCTTCGAGGGGTGGTGGAGTATGATGGCAATGGCGTGAATGTCGGCGCGGATTGCTTGCTGTGGCGGCATCTGTTGGTGCAGGTGGCTATGCAGCGGGGACGCTATTTCTCCGGAGGACTTTGTTATCAACTGAATTTGTTTTGATAATTA
>RZZX01000035.1 GCA_009929715.1 Bacteroidia bacterium | reverse complement strand
CTAGGTGAAGTATAGAAAAATCGGCTCTTTTCTGGCTTAATCTAACGGCGATAATGACTTAAGCTAGCCTTCATCTGACTAAAACAAGCTAGAATTTTATTCCAAAGTTAGTAACTGCCATTCGGATGAACTTGATGCATGCGCTCCAAAGTCTGTTTTTATCGGACTAGATTCTCCCACAGGTTTTCGGACTGATCCAGAAAAAAAGCAAATGATCAAACCCTCTTATTCAATGACTTAAACAGATTCTAACCATAAAAATAAGTGTTAAACAACTGTTTTTTGATGTTCTTTTCATCAAAAAACACTATCTTTGCACCCGAAATAGAAATGTGGACAGATTTGAGTAGCTTGCAACCACAAGAAAAAATGCTAAAACAACCTCCTTAGGGGGCTATCGTTCCTAGCACATGACTCACCACTCCTCGTTTCTCATTCAGAATTCACGTAATATATTCATTATCAAATCTCAACGAAAATGGGATACTTATTTACATCCGAATCGGTGTCTGAAGGACACCCCGACAAAGTGGCCGATCAAATTTCGGACGCTGTACTGGACAAACTGTTGGCGTACGACCCCAGTTCGAAAGTAGCTTGCGAAACATTAGTGACTACCGGACAGGTGGTTCTTGCGGGTGAAGTGAAAACGAAAGCGTATGTTGACTTACAACTCATTGCACGTGATGTGATACAGAAAATCGGTTATACCAAAGGGGAATACATGTTCGAAAGTAACTCTTGTGGTGTGCTCTCTGCTATTCACGAACAAAGTGCTGATATTAACCGCGGCGTAGAACGCGAAGACCCGATGAATCAAGGGGCTGGCGACCAAGGTATGATGTTTGGTTACGCAACGAATGAAACAGAAAACTACATGCCGCTCTCACTCGACTTGTCGCACCGTATTCTACAAGTCTTGGCAGAGATTCGTCGCGAAGGTAAAGAGATGACTTACCTGCGTCCGGACTCTAAAAGCCAAGTGACAATTGAATACAATGACAACGGGCAACCGGTACGTATTGATACCATCGTGGTGTCTACACAGCACGATGACTTTATCCAACCAACAGACGACTCGCAAGAGGCGCAACTGAAAGCGGATGAAGAGATGTTGGCCATTATCCGCGAAGATGTAATTCGCATCTTAATGCCACGTGTCATTGCTCATATTCACCACGACAGTGTATTGGCACTATTTAACGACCAAATTATCTATCACGTTAACCCCACAGGTAAATTCGTGATTGGTGGTCCTCACGGTGATACTGGTCTGACCGGACGTAAAATCATCGTCGACACCTACGGTGGTAAAGGTGCACACGGTGGTGGCGCATTCTCAGGAAAAGATCCGAGCAAGGTAGACCGCAGTGCGGCTTATGCTGTTCGGCACATTGCCAAAAACATGGTCGCTGCTGGCGTAGCCGATGAAATGTTGGTTCAGGTCTCTTATGCCATCGGTGTGGCACGCCCAATCAATATTTATGTTGACACGTATGGCCGCAAGCATGTAGCGATGACCGATGGCGAGATTGCTAAAAAAATAGACGAAATTTTTGACCTTCGCCCCAAAGCGATTGAGGACCGATTGAAACTTCGTCACCCTATTTATCAGGAGACTGCTGCTTATGGACACATGGGACGTGAACCACAAACAGTCACTAAACGCTTCTACTCACGCTACGAGGGAGCTAAAGAAGTTGAAGTGGAACTCTTTACTTGGGAGAAACTCGACTATGTAGACCGCATTAAAGAGGCTTTCAACTTGTAATTAAAGGATAATCAGCAGATAGCTTTACGGCTATTTATTCATAAGAACTGCTACCTTATAACCTCGGGTTATTCGGTAGCAGTTTTTTGTTGCCCGTCTCTCTTTCAAGCCAAAGACTCAGTCTAATACCGTTTTTATGGAGTTAAACCCAAAAACAAATTTGTAGATAGGAAAAACGCCACATCATATCTGATTATCAACGAGATACATTTTCTTATATAGATATAAAACCAGCCAAAAAAGAGAGATGTAGAGTACTTGTAGACCTCTCTTATAAGGTGCATATCAGATAAACCTTTTAGCTTAGCACCGTGAAAAACGATTATTAACCTTAATTTTTATTCAGATGAGTAAAACAAACCTCAAACAAAGAGTTATACTACTTATTCTACTCTTTGTCTTCGTGAGCCCTTGGGCTGCGTTTGCACAAAGCATCCGTCTCACCGGATTGGTTACTGACGCCAACAAAGAGCCGATTATCGGCGCAAGTGTGGTGGAGAAAGGGACAACCAACGGGGTGATAACCGACCTTGACGGTAAATTCTCTCTTAATGTTGCAGCTAAAGCAACGATCCAAATCTCTTATGTAGGCTACGAATCGCAAGAAGTGGCACTCAACGGTAAAAAAACGCTAAACATCGTCCTGAAAGAGGATACCAAAACGCTCGATGAGGTGGTGGTTATCGGTTACGGTACCATGAAGAAAAGCGACATGACAGGGGCAATCTCTTCGGTCGATGTGAATGAGCTAACTAAAGTGGCTACCACTAACCCGGCAGAAGCGCTTCAAGGCAAAATTGCGGGGGTAAACATTACCAAATCAGGGGGTAACGCTGGTGCAGGGGTTCAGGTTAAAATCCGTGGAGTGAAAACTTTCGGTAATAACGAACCACTTTATATTATCGACGGATTCCCAGGTGATATAACCAATGTTAACCCGCAAGATATCCAAGCGATGGAGGTCTTAAAAGACGGTGCGGCAGCAGCAATCTATGGATCGGTAGCAGCCAACGGCGTGGTGATCGTCACAACTAAAAACGGTAAAAAAGGCAAAACTCAGATCGATTTTAGCTCCTACTTAAACTTTACTAGTGTAGCGAAAAAGATGGAAACACTTAACGCTGAGCAGTATAAGAGCATGCACAAACAGATGTACGAAAACTGGAACGCACACGTAGAAAATCATAAAGATGTGTATGATCCAGCAGGTGATGGCTCATGGCAAGGTAAACTCGCCAGCTTACCCGATTATATCACGAAATCGACTGGTGTTGATACCGATTGGCAAGAAGCCGTATTGCGTCCAGGATTGGCTCAAAACTACATGTTTAGTGTCAGAGGGGGAAGCGATAACTCACAATATTCGTTGTCTTATAACCATGCGGATGAAAAAGGTATTTTTGTTGGCAATGATTTCAGACAAGACAATGCGCGCCTGAAAATGCACATGAATAAATACATCTTTGATTTTGATGCGAATATCGGATTCAAATTCACGGATAGCAAACAACCTCAATATTCGTTGAAAGAGATGTATATGATCTCGCCATTGGTGCCTATCTACAATGAGAAAGAGACATATGGCTACGGGCTGACCAATTTTGACGGACTGCCCAACAACCGTAATATCATGGCGGATCATTTTTATCAGCATGCATCGAACAAGAGCTACAGCACAACAGCAAATATCGCCTTGACAATGAACTTTACCAAATGGCTGAACTTCAAAACAAGCTATGCTTACCGCGGTGAACATCAACGTCAGACTTACCACACACCTCCTTATGTGGCCGACGCTAAAAGCAAACGCGACTATACATACCAAAGCGAAACAACGAGCTATTGGGAAGAGCATGTTTGGGATAACGTACTGAATTTCAATAAATCGTTCGATAAACACAGTATCAGTGCAATGGCCGGAAGTTCGATCACCGCACGGAGATATACGTGGAATTCGGTTGGCGTAGAAGGTAAAACGACTACTTATAAGGTGGAAGATGGCAAATTAGTCACCAATGAAATACCGGGTGGCTTCCTAGATCCAAACTTTAGCACGATTGGCGCAGGTGCAGGTGGTACATTCAACGGGGATGGTAGCAAATGGGATTACACGCGTGCTTCATTCTTCGGCCGTTTGAATTATAACTACAACGATCGTTATTTAGTACAAGCCACTGTACGTTATGATGGCTCATCTAAGTTTGGAGCAGATAACCGTTGGGGATGTTTCCCATCTGTTGCACTAGGCTGGAGAATCAGTGAGGAAGCTTTCTTCCCTAAAAACAGTGTTCTGAATAACCTAAAATTACGGGCTAGCTGGGGACGACTTGGCAACGAAAACGCATTAGGGTATTATGACTTCCAAGCGCTTATCAGCACATACAACAACAACTATCAGGGCTATGTAAAAGGCAACGGCGACAACGCATGGGCTGGCAGTATCGCACGGGGACTTGAAAACCGCTCTTTGAAATGGGAAACAACAGACACGAAGAATATCGGTGTTGACTTCGGACTCTTTAACAATAAACTGACTGGTGCGTTAAATTATTACCACAACCAAACGGAGGACTTGTTGATCACGAAAGTGCTTCCTCCATCGGCAGGCTTAAGCAATCCGATCCTCAATGTGGGAGAAATCCGCAACTCGGGAGTTGAATTTGAATTGAATTGGGCCGACCGCAAAGGGGACTTTGAGTACAATGTAGGCATGAATCTCACAACAACCAAAAACGAAGTGGTTTCTTTGGCCAATGAGGGACAAGTGCTTTACGGAGAAGGACTAAAATATGGTTCCGAACACTTCCCTACTCAAACGCGTGTAGGTAAACCTATCGGCGCATTCTACCTCTATAAAACTACGGGACTCTTCCAATCAGACAAGGAAGCACGTGCGTACAAAAACTCAAAAGGAGAAGCGTACCAACCGTATGCCGATGCTGGTGACATACGCTTTGTAGATACCAATGGTGATGGTCAAATAAGCGATGATGATAAAGAGTATTGTGGCTCTGGTATTCCGACTTTAGAAGCCAACTTCAATTTCAGTGCCAACTACAAAGGGATAGACATGAGCCTTGTTTTAGGTAGTGCATGGGGACATAAACTATATAATGGTAATAAATACTTCTATGAAGGCATGAACTCTGGTTCGAACTTCTTGAAATCGTCTCTCAATGCTTGGACACCTAATAACACGAGTACAAGCGTACCACGGGCCATCTATAATGACCCTAACGGCAACTTAAAAGAGTCTGACCGTTTCTTGGAGAAAGGCGACTTTATACGCTTACGCCAATTGCAGATTGGATATACGCTCCCGAAAGCATTGATGCAAAAGGTGTTTATCGAGAAATTACGCTTCTACGTGAGCGGCGAAAACTTGTTTACAATTACCGGATACGACGGCGTTGACCCTGAATTCTCACGTACAAGCGTACTAAACACAGGCATCGACAAATTGATCTATCCGTTTACACGTTCATTCGCTGTTGGTGCTCAACTTTCATTCTAACTTGTTTAAACTAATAAGATTATAAACATGAAAAAATACATATACATTGCAGGGCTGTGCTTAGCTTCACTGATGACCAGTTCTTGCGAAGATTTCTTAACTGTAGAATCACCAGACCAATTAACCTCTAACAGTTTTTGGCGCAACCAATCGGATGCGGAAGCGGGTATCGCAGCTGCTTATTCGCAATTGGAATATTACATTGATACGTGGGAATTTGCAGAAGTCAAATGGCCGGTAGAAGCCTATCGCGAAGATATCATCGAGATGGGAATGGATGCACGGAACTACTCGAATTGGGTAGAACTATACAACTACACATATACCAATGGTAACTCACAGTTTAATAGTTATTGGAACAACAACTACAAAGGTGCTAGTTTCGCCAATCAAGTCATCGAAAAAGTGTCTGGTATACCCGATGATAAGATTAACCCAACAACTCGTACACAGCTTGTTAATGAAGCCCATTTCTTACGGGCATATTATCACTTGAAACTTCTTCTAAACTGGAAGGAAATTATCATTCGTGATAAATACATTACGAATCAAGCCGACTTGAGTAAGGCGCTCTCTTCACGTACAGATGCTTGGAATTTCATCGTTGAAGATTTAAAGAAAGCAACTGCCCTTCCTGCTTCATACGACTCTGATAATGTGGGACGTGCTACTTCTGGAGCTGCAAATGCTTACTTGGGATTTGTTTACCTAACACGTGCTTACGAGGAAGCGGATAAAAAAGCGGATTACCTGACTAAAGCGTTAGAAGCATTCAATAATGTGAAAGGGTATGAATTGGTGAAAAACTTCACAGGTCTATTCGATGGCACCAACAAGAATTCGAAAGAATCGGTCTTTGAACTTCAAATGTCCTTAAGCACAGCCAATGGAACCAATTATCGCACACAACTTCATCGTTGGATTGGTGTCAGTGAACTTTGGGGTTGGGATGAGATCTTACCAAGTGATCTTTTAGTCAATGAGTTCAAAAAAGAGGGAGAAAAAGCCACAACGGGACGCTATGATTCTCGACTTTATGGCAGTCTGTTCTTCCAATGTCCTTATTATAACGACGGAACAGGAAAAGTGTATGGTAAAAACTATGACGATTGGTTTGCTAAAAAGGATGCCAATGGCAACCTGGTTGCTTATGATCGCCCAGCATTCCGCAAGTTTATGCCAGCGAATTTAGATGGACTAAAAAATAATTATTGTGCCCTTAATATGCCGCTTATGCGTTATGCCAACGTTCTTCTGATGAAGGCTGAGGTACTGAACGAACAGGGTCATCCGGAACAAGCTATTCCGCTGATCAATCAAGTACGTGACGTACATGGTGATATGCCTCCTATGACAGGCACCACACAAGCGGATGTACGCCAACAGATTGAACACGAACGCATGGTTGAGTTCCCATTGGAAAACTGGCGCTGGTACGACTTGCGTCGCTGGGGCAAACTGAAAGAGGCGCTGACTACAGCCGGACGTGGAAGTTATAGCGATGAGAAAAACGCTTTCTACCCTACTCCGTTGACAGAGATAAACGCTAATGAAGCTTTAAAATAACACTTTCTCTCAACCAAATCATCACAAGGCGGAATTTCCCTACAACTTTCCGCCTTGTATGATTTTATACAGTATATTTGTATTAAAACTATAAAATTATGCTCACTATTATCGGACTGATGTTCGGTGGCATTCTCACCGGCTATCTCTTACGAAACCAACGCCTCACCTGGATACAAAAGGTGATTACAATGCTGATTTGGCTACTCTTATTTCTGCTTGGTATCGACGTGGGGGGTAACCCTGAAATTATCAACGGGCTCCACCAAATTGGACTCGAAGCTCTTATCATTACCGTTGCTGCGGTCTTGGGAAGTGTCTTGGGAGCACGCCTCCTTTGGGGAATAATTTATAAAAAGAGAAATGTATGAAAGGCAGTCTGATTATTGTAGCATTCTTCGTTGTAGGTACACTTTGTGGAATTTATCAACTAATTCCTTACGATTTGACCGACAGTAAACTAAGTTATTATGCCCTTTGTGCGTTGATGTTCAGCGTCGGTGTAGGCATCGGCAATGACCCGCAAACGCTGCGCAATTTCCGATCGCTCAATCCTCGATTGCTCTTCTTGCCAATTGTGACAATCTTGGGCACATTAGCCGGCTGTGCGGTTGTGAGCCTATTCCTCTCCCACCGATCGGTAGCCGACTGTATGGCTGTAGGTTCGGGATTTGGTTATTATTCGCTTTCAAGCATCTTTATTACACAATATAAAGGCGCCGAGCTGGGCACCATCGCTCTGCTGTCAAACATTTCAAGAGAGATTATCACGTTGCTTTTTGCACCGGTCCTTGTCCGGTTCTTTGGCAAGCTAGCTCCTATTTCGGCAGGAGGAGCTACAACGATGGATACCACCCTGCCTATCATCACACAATATTCGGGACAAAACTTTGTGGTGGTCTCTATCTTCCATGGCTTCGTTGTCGATTTCAGCGTGCCGTTCTTAGTGACCCTATTCTGTTCTATTTAAAATTAAACACACCATGAGACATTTTATCCAACTCTGTTCTATTCTTCTCTTGGCCTCTGTTTCTTCTTTCGGAAAAGATGTGCCTTGGCAAAATGCCAAAATCAATGAAATTAACCGTGAACCGGCTCATGCGCATTTTATTCCGTACAAGAATGAAAAAGCGGCACTCGACCAACAAGCGCTACCGGCTCTGAAACGGTTTGAGGTGAATCCCACTACCGAACGTCGGCTCTCGCTAGACGGCACGTGGCGCTTCTCGTATGCTAAAAACAACGAAGCATCGCCTGAAGGGTTTTATCGAACCAACTATAAAACGAAAACATGGAAAAGCATCACCGTCCCAGGTAGCTGGGAACTACAAGGATTCGATGCACCAATATACACCGACGTAACTTATCCGTTTCCTGCCAATCCACCTTATGTACCAGCCGATTACAACCCAGTAGGCTGTTATGTTCGTGAGTTTACGGTCCCAGCTCAATGGCAAGGGATGGATCTCTTTTTAGATTTTGAGGGAGTAGAATCGGCCTTCTATGTTTGGGTCAACGGAGAGCTGGCTGGGTACAGCGAAGATAGTCGCCTACCTGCTCACTTCAACATCGGTAAACTGCTAAAGAAGGGCAAAAACAAACTAGCAGTAAAGGTCTTTAGATACAGCGATGGCTCGTATCTTGAAGACCAAGATTACTGGAAATACAGTGGCATCGAACGAAGTGTCTATCTCTACGCTCGTCCGCAAATGAGGGTGAAAGATTTCAAACTGACTGCGGAATTGGTCAATCGGTATAAGAATGGAGCGTTTAAACTTGATCTTAAACTGAACCAACCACAAGCAGGCTATACCATAGTCACGAAAATAATGAACGGAAAAACCGCTGTTTACCAAGAGCGCAAAACGCTAAAGAGTTCTACAGATACGCTGTTTTCACAAGATAAACTGATGCCCGATGTGTTGCCTTGGAATGCCGAAACGCCCCATTTATATACGCTCGTGGTAACTACTTTTAAACCAAATGGGGAGGAACTAGAATCTTTTACTCAGCCGTTTGGGTTCCGAACGGTAGAGATTAAAAACGGGATGTTGCAGGTCAACGGAGTTCCGATTTTGATTAAAGGGGTGAATCGGCATGAGCACGACGCTAAACAGGGACGGACAGTTACGGTGGCAAGCATGGTGCAGGATATCGAGTTGATGAAACAGTTTAACATCAATGCGGTGCGAACCTGCCATTATCCTAACTGCTACGAGTGGTATGCACTGGCCAACGAATATGGATTGTACCTGGTCGATGAAGCAAATATTGAAAGCCACGGGATGCAGGCTCACAAAGATGGAACATTGGCCAACAACCCCGATTGGGAGATCCCGTTTATGCAACGCATGAGCCGCATGGTCCTAAGAGATCGGAATGTAACAGCCATCATCACTTGGTCGCTGGGCAACGAATCGGGCTATGGCAAGCATTTTGAAACCATTTACAAATGGACGAAGGCCTTCGACCCCACCCGTCCGGTTCAATACGAAGGGGGCGGATACGAGGGGATGTCGGATATTTATTGCCCGATGTATGCACGCGTGTGGGCACTTCACCGCCATGTAAACCAACGGGATGCACGCCCAATGATTTTGTGTGAATATGCACATGCCATGGGCAATAGCGTGGGCAATCTGCACGACTATTGGGAACTCATTTATAAGTATGACCAACTGCAAGGGGGATTCATCTGGGATTGGGTGGATCAGACTTTTAGCATCAAAGATCAAAAAGGAAAGGATATTTGGGCGTACGGAGGCGACATGGGGTATGCTGGTGTACCAAACGATTCGAACTTCTGCGCCAATGGCTTGGTGGCAGCCGATCGATCGCTTCATCCGCACATTTGGGAGGTGAAAAAGGTGTATCAATATGTGCACTTTGAAGCGCAAGCGTTCATCACCAATCAGATCAAGGTGAGTAACCGACACGATTTTATCGGATTGGAAGGGTATGAGTTGCGTTGGGTCATCGAGTCGGATGGTAAAGTGGTACAAAGTGGTACGTTGCCTTTCCCTGCCATTGCTCCACATCAATCGGGGATCGTAACACTGCCACTGAAAACAATTCCTGCCGATAAACGGGAGTATTTCTTAAAACTTGAAGCCATCACTCGAAAAGCGTCACCGCTTATCCCCAAAGGGCACGTGGTGGCTATGGAGCAGTGGAAGCTACCCGAAACAAAGGTTCAAGCAACCTTGGAAGAGGTCTCTGGCCTGCTCACTTGTGAGAAGACAGCAGAGGCTATAACCATAAAGGGCGAAGCGTTTAGTATCGGTTTTTCAACCCAAAGTGGTGAGATGACTTCCTTGGTATACCAACATCGAAACATGATAAAAGAGGGGTTGCAACCGAATTTCTGGCGACCGCTCACAGATAATGATGTACCTAATGGACACCTGAAACGGTGTGCGACTTGGAAAAACGCTGGTAAGAAGGCGCAACTTCAAGAGATTAAATTGGAAGAAAGTAAAGATCAAAAATTAGCTACGGTAACGACTAAGTTCCATTTAGAGGAGCAGGCATGCGATGTACAGGTTTGCTACCAGATCCGACCAAATGGGGCTATCCGAGTGAACATGCACTTCTCACCAGGGGCAAAAGCCTTACCCGAAATGCCCCGATTGGGCATGCGCATGGTATTGCCGGGTGCCTACGACCGGATGAGTTGGCTGGGACGTGGACCGCATGAGAATTATGCGGATCGCAAAAACAGTACGGCAATCGGCCTTTATCAGGCTACGGTATGGGAACAATTTCATCCGTATGTACGGGCGCAAGAAACGGGCAATAAGTGTGACGTTCGGTGGGTGGCTCTGCGTAATGCCGCCGGCGAGGGAGTCTTGGTTAGCGGTGGGGAACCCTTAAACATCAGCGCTTGGAACTTTCCGCAAGAGGACATCGACTATCGCCCATTCCAAATAGAACGCCGCCACGGTGGCAGTATCGAGAAGAAAGATTTGGTCTGGCTCAACATCGACCACCGGTTAATGGGGGTTGGCGGTGATACGACATGGGGCGCACAAGTACATCCGGAATATACCATCACACCTCACGAGTGGCAGTATATATTTACTATTCAACCACTCTCTCCAACGAGTGATGCGGCAGAAATGGCAACTAAAAATTGGTTCGAATAAGTTTATTTAAAACCTACAAACAAATGATACGACATCAAAAGATAAGAGGATTCGTGTGGGCATTGGTTATCAGTGCCCTAACGGGATGTGCCTCACAACAAGAAGCGCACACCAATAAAAGGTATCAGTTCAATGAGATACTTGATATAGCTTATACACCCGACACCATTGGCAGATGTGGTGGGTGGTTTACAGATGCCGGCTCGTGGATGGGCTTTACACCACCCGAAAAGACACAGTGGGTCAACGGATTTTGTGGTCCATTTAGCCTCGATATGAAACGACGGGAGTGGATGGCTCAATCGGCCGTAACAATCGGAATTGCCGATGATAATCAGGAGGTGTTTACACCAGATTCGGTCTCTTATTTTCCTGGTGAGCTTTACTTATCGGCTCACTGCTCTAAAGGGGAGATTGTCCAACGACTCAATTTTATTAATGCGTCGACAGCGCTGCTGAGCATACGGTCCAACAAGAATCAGAAGTTTAGATTCACGGGAAGCCAGTGGTCTAAAGAGATGGTTCTCAGCATCGAACAGAACATGGTCATCGCTCGCCATCCATCGGGAGAGATTGTAATGCTCACCTTCAGTCCGGAAACTGAATTGTCTCTCGCTTACGATAATTACATCGCTTATAGTCATTCGGCAAGTAAAGAGGCGTACGTCACGTTATCGTTCTTTACATCGGAGAAGGAGTTATTGGCTGGACAACAAAATTGTCTATCGATATTAAATGCACCAGAACAGGCACTAGCTGCCAATAATAAACGGTGGGACGGGTATCTGAAAAAGATTCTCCGCGCGGATATGAAGCCGGAGTACGACCGCATTGCCGTTAAAGCTGTTACTACATTGATCAGCAATTGGCGTACACACCGCGGAGGATTGCTACATGCCGGTATTGTACCTAGTCACGCAGTGGGTTACTTCGTGGGATTCTGGGCGTGGGATAGCTGGCGCTTCTCGGCTGCTTTGGCCAAATTCGATCCGGAATTGGCTAAAGATAACATTCGCGCCATGTTCGACTACCAACAACCAGATGGGATGATTATCGATTGTATCTATACTGACCCGACAGAGAATAATGCCCGTGATAGCAAACCACCATTGGTTTCATGGGCAGTGGATGAGATCTTTAAACAGACTAACGATACCGCTTTTGTTAGCGAAATGTATCCACAACTGCTAGCATATTACAACTGGTGGTACACCAAACGAGATCACAACAAGAATGGGATGTGTGAGTATGGATCGACCGATGGCACACTGGAAGCGGCTGCATGGGAGAGTGGTATGGATAATGCGATTCGCTTTGACAACACAAAGATGCTGAAAAATGAAGGGGCCGAAAATGCTTGGAGCATGGATCAAGAGAGTGTGGATCTGAATGCTTATCTAGCTCTAGAGTGTAAGCTGCTTAAAAAGTTTGCAGCTCTACTGCATACAACCTTCAATGCGCCGGATTATAGTCACTTGGTAGCCAACTACTTTTTTGATCAAACCAATGGCTTCTTCTTCGATCGCAAACTCGATACGGGTGCTTTTATCGAAGAACCTGGCTGTGAGGCTTATACACCACTCTGGACAAAAGTTGCAACTCCAACACAAGTCAAGGAGATGTTGCCTGTACTAACAGACAGCACTTTGTTTTCAACTTATATCCCGTTCCCAACAATCGCAGCCAACAATCCGAAATACAACCCGAAAGGGTATTGGCGCGGCCCCATCTGGTTGGATCAAACCTATTTTGCCATCCGCGGACTAAGGAATTATGGGTACGGAGACCTAGCCGATAAATACACGCTGCAGGTCTTCGATCGCCTGCAAGGACTCAAAAACGGCGCCCCTATTCACGAAAACTATGGCACACATACTGGCGAGCGACTAAAAGCCCCACACTTCAGCTGGAGCTCTTCGCATCTCCTGATGCTCTATAGCGATTACGGTCGGACGGAACAATAAGCCCCCGGCTCATCAGACTCTTTTCGATTTCTTGATAAAAGAACCTATCAGCTTTCTTATAAAAAAGCTGAATAGGTTCTTCTATTTTATACCCTTCAAAACCGCTTATTTCAGAGAAGAAGTGCATCGTTCTAAAAAAAATAACTATTTTTGCATAGAAAGAATCATGCACCATGAAAGACTGCCTACTCACACTCCTCACTCTCTTCTTTGTGACACTGCAACCTGCTAGTGCACAAAGCAGACAGCAAGAAGCGCTCCAGTTGATCGAAAAATCGGCCGATTTACTTTATAGCAACCCTAAACAAGCTTCGTATTATGCCGCTAAGGCCGTAGAACTTTTCCCCAACGAAGAGGCAAACGATCTTAAAGCGAAAGCCATGATGGCTTATAGTCAGTCGGAAAAGCTCTTGGGTAATTTCGACTTCAGCATCAATATTCTATTTGATGGAATGAAGTATGTAACGCCAACCAACAAGACGCTTCAAGCGGAGATGCATGCGCTTATGGGAATGCTCTATTGCAGCCTGACCGATTATAACAAAGCCATCGAACTGAATGAGAAAGCAACCTCGATCTTTAAAGCATCGGGCGACTCTGCGGCACTGGCCATCTGCTATAACGATCGGGGCATTATACACTGTTATCTGAGTGAATTCACTACAGCCGAACAGTTTTTCAAACATGCCTTAAGAATCAACCGAGCACAGAAAAACCTGAAAAAAGTGGCTGCGAACCTCAATAACCTCTGCCTCTACGAAGGCAATACCGAGGAAAAACTCGGCTATATCAAAGAGTCCATTGTTCTGAATAAGAACTTGAAAATGAATTGGTCTATCGGCGAAAATTATAATAACATGGGGAAGCAATACTTCTACGCCAAACAATATAAAAATGCCTTAGACGCCCTCCAAAAAGCCTACCAAGAGGCATCTACCATCGGGGCAAAGGAGCTCATCTGCGATAATTACGAATACTCTTCTTGGGTTTATGCGGCCTTGGGCGACTATCAGAACGCGTATAAATGCCTGCAACAGCTCTACACACTAAGTAAAGACATCCAGAACGGAAGTAAACTCCGAAACATTGAGCAAGATATCTCATACAAAAAAAATTCAAGCACAACAACGACTCGCCGAAGCACAAGAACAGACCTACCGCGTGGAATTATTCAAGCGTAATTTTATTCTGATGGTGATCGTGTCTATCTCATTGGTGGTCTTTATTCTCTTTTTCATTAAATGGTATAAACGTAAAAAAAACATGCAACTCATGGTGGCACGCTATAACTTGGAACAATCGGAACACAAGCTGACCGAACTTAAAGTCCGCCAACAAGAGTTGGAGTTACAAGCAACTCAAAATGCCTTAAATGCTAGTCGCCAAGAGGCCGTGGGCTTCGCTTTGTTCTTACAAAGCAGAAACGATCTTCTAGAGAAAATCCGTGAAATGATTAAACAAGGTTATAAGATACCCGACCAAGAGTTAGTTCCTCACCTCAAAAAAATCAATACTTTTATTAGCCAGTGTCAGAACAACGATAAGTCTAACACCACGCTCCTCCTTAACGCCGAAGAGAAAAACCAGGAGTTTCTACAACGCCTATCGGAACTTCACCCCAACCTCACTCAAGGCGAAAAACATCTAGCGACACTCCTAAGAGCCAATCTGTCGACCAAAGAGATTGCGATGCTCACTGGCAACATCCCCAAAACAATCAACATGAACCGCTATCGCCTGCGAAAATCGCTCAACCTCTCATCCGAAGAGGATCTGACCGACTACTTGCAAAATATCTAAGGACGATTGACCCTCTCCAATGATTCCATTATAAAGAGATAAACACCTTCCTAAAAAGCTCATCAACGGTTTAAAAAGGAAATTCAAAACAGTTTCTTAGAGCATACCGAACTTTTTTGTAATTTTGCATCTTAAAATGATGTCAAATGAAGAATAAGATAGACTCCGTATGCGTTTATAGCGCTTCAAGCACTAAAATAGATCCGATATATTTTGAAACAGCCGAAAACCTTGGAAAGCTGTTGGCCGAAAACCAAATCAGACTCATCAATGGAGCCGGAAGAATAGGACTCATGCGCACAGTAGCCGATGCCGTATTGCAGCACAACGGTCGGGTTACTGGAGTTATCCCACACTTCATGGTGGAACAACAGTGGCACCACGAAGCACTGACCGAACTCATTCAAGTCGACTCCATGCACGAACGCAAGCAGCTCATGGCCGATTTGAGTCATGCCGTTATCGCCCTCCCAGGAGGATGCGGCACTCTAGAAGAGTTGCTAGAGATCATCACCTGGAAACAATTAGGACTCTACCTTAATCCGATTGTGATTTTAAATACCAAGGGATTCTTCGACCCACTACTCGAAATGCTAGAGAAAGCCATTCAGGAAAACTTCATGCGCCAACAACATGGCACCATTTGGACGGTAGCCTCTACCCCACAAGAAGCTATTGATCAGATTTACAACACCCCACTATGGGATGTATCCATCCGTAAGTTTGCCGCCATATGATTTTAGCTAGAGACACCATCACTGCGCCCGATACCCTCGCTTTGCGCTACCGGGAGCACTATGTCTCAACAGACAGCTTGCTATCGACCGTCTATACCACTCAAGCCAGCGGACCAGTGGGCATAGAAGGAACACCTATCCCCTACTCTACACGAACAGACAACTTTATCGCAGCCATCTTATTGGGCTGCTTTATCCTGACTGCCTTCATCTTATCCCGAGGCAAGAAACGGCTGTCCCAACAGATCAAAGAGCTTGTTTCGCATCGCAAACGCAACAACCTATTCGACAGCTCATCGTCATCCGACCTCCGCTATTCATTGCTACTCATCGTTCAGACTTGCATCTTAGGAGGCATTCTGTACCTTGATTACTTCATTAATAAATCACCGCAAATAACCACCGATAGCTCTCCTCACCTACTCTTGGGACTCTATACCTTAGCTTGTATGAGCTACATTTTTATCAAATGGCTGCTTTACAATTTCCTTGGCTGGATTTTTCTCAACAAAGAAACCACTAGAGACGTACTCTCTTCTTATGCAACCATCGTTTATTACTTCGGTTTTGGCCTTTTTGCCCTCACCTTATTTACCGTTTATTTCGACTTAAGTTTAAATGATTTAACACTTTATGGGGTCGGATTAATTATTTTAGCTAAGATTTTAACTCTTTATAAATGGATCAAGTTTTTTTTCAATACTTTTCATGGTCTTATCCTTTTAATTTTGTACTTTTGTGCCCTTGAAATAGTGCCTTACCTATTACTTTATCAAGGCCTATCTCAAATGAACCATATATTGCTAATAAAACTTTAGGACATTGGAAATAAAGAAAGTACTCGTATCGCAGCCCAAGCCTACTTCTGAGAAGTCGCCTTATTATGATATCGCGGCGAAGTATGGCGTAAAGATCGATTTCCGACCATTTATTAAGGTTGAAAGCCTTTCTGCTAAAGAGTTTCGTCAACAGAAAATCTCTATTTTGGATCATACGGCGGTGATTTTCACATCCCGGCATGCTATTGACCACTTTTTCCATCTGTGTACTGAACTTCGTGTAACCATCCCTGAAACCATGAAGTATTTCTGTATCACAGAAGCAGTGGCACTCTACATTCAAAAATATGTGCAGTACCGCAAACGTAAAATCTTCTTTGGTGAGACTGGGAAAATAGAAGATGTGATCCCGGCCATCATTAAACATAAATCAGAGAAATACATCGTTCCGGTGTCTGATGTGCATAATGATGACCTCAAAAAGCTACTCGACAAGCACAACATTGAGCACAAAGAAGCTGTGATGTACCGTACGGTAAGCAACGACTTTGAAGCAGATGAGGTGTTCGATTATGACATGCTGTTATTTTTCAGCCCATCGGGTGTCAGCTCTTTACAGAAGAACTTCCCTAATTTTGAACAAAAAGAGATCAAAATAGGAACCTTTGGCAACACCACTGCTCAAGCAGTTCGTGATGCCGGACTTCGTCTGGATCTTGAAGCGCCTAATGTAAAAGCGCCTTCCATGACAGCCGCTTTAGAGCTGTTTATAAAAGAAAACAATAAATAAAGCGTGAATAACACTTTGTGTAAAGCCGAAAGGCTAAATAAAAAACTTATTATCGGAAAGATGTTCGAAGGCGGCCAGTCAAAGTCGTTTTCCATCTTTCCGTTACGCATCGTGTACCTGCCTATTGAAAGCAGTGAGACCCCTGCTTCTCTCTTAATCAGTGTCTCTAAACGCCACTTCAAACGGGCCGTCAAGCGCAACCGGGTGAAACGGCAGATCCGTGAAGCGTACCGCAAAAATAAGCACGAACTTCATCGCGTTCTCTCCGAGAAATCGAACCACCTCGCCATTGCCGTTATCTATCTCTCTAACGAGATAATAGAGAGCGCTGTACTAGAAGAAAAAATGAAAATAGCCTTAGCACGGCTGACAGAGAAGTTACAATGAACCGGTTTTTAAAAACCATAGGGCTCATTGGGAAGTTAACTAGACGACTACTCACGTCGCTTCTCCTGCTTCCGATCTACTTCTACCGACTAGCCATTTCACCGCTATTGCCACCATCGTGCCGTTTTACGCCCACCTGCTCGGCCTACGCAATCGAAGCATTAAAGAAACACGGGCCGCTCAAAGGGCTCTACCTCACTATCCGCCGCATTTTACGGTGTCACCCCTGGGGAGGCTCCGGTTACGACCCTGTTCCCTAGTCAGCACGTCATGACTTTGCTAGATATTCATACCCATGAGACAGCCTCCTCTCAGGCCATCATCAACTGCTCTGCAACCGATTTTCTAAAAGAGAATCCACAGATATTCAAGCCGCAAAGCAGTTATTCTGTTGGCATTCATCCGCTAGATATAACGCCGGAGGATATAGCCCAACAACTAGCCATGCTCCGCATCGTTAGCCTAAACCCTCAAATCGTCGCCATCGGCGAAGTAGGACTAGACTACCGCGCATCGGTCTCACAACTCGATCAAAACCAGGTCCTAAAAGAGGTGATTGCGCTGGCACACGAACGCAACCTGCCCCTCATCATTCATTGCGTGAAAGAGATCGACCACTTACTAGCGATCCAAAAAGCGTGTCGCCCACAAACGCCTTGGATTTGGCACGGGTTTAGAGGTAAAAAAGAGCAAATGAAACAGCTCATCAATCACGGCTTCTATCTCTCTTACGGAGCCTATTACAACGAAGAAGCTTTACGGAAAACCCCTACGGAACGTCTTTTCTTAGAGACCGACACTGCAACCGTAAGTATTCAGACTCTTTTAACTCAAGCAGCCCAAATCAAAGGAGTGCCCACAGAAACGCTACAAGCTGCTCTTGAAGAAAACAGCCGAAAAGTCTTTTTTAAGAATTAAGAGTTGTTTCTTACCATAAAGAGTCGTAATTTTGCCTTTTCTCGCTTACTAAGAGAAACGAGAGTTCCACTTAGTACACTAAAAATCAGAAAAATAACAAAACTAAATAATAAATTAAAACGATGAATTTTGTAGAAGAATTAAAATGGCGTGGTATGTTGCACGACATTATGCCGGGAACCGAAGAGTTATTAACCAAAGAACAGGTTACAGCGTACGTCGGTATTGACCCTACAGCAGACTCTTTACACATTGGCCATTTATGTGGCGTGATGATGCTTCGCCATCTACAACGTTGTGGCCATAAGCCATTGGCGTTAATCGGTGGGGCAACAGGAATGATCGGCGACCCTTCAGGCAAATCGGCCGAACGCAACCTTCTTACTGAAGAGATTCTACACCACAACCAAGAGTGTATCAAGAAGCAGTTGGCTAAGTTTCTTGATTTCGAATCGGATGCACCCAACCGGGCTGAGTTGGTAAACAACTACGACTGGATGAAGAACTTCACCTTCCTCGATTTTGCACGTGAAGTAGGCAAGCACATCACGGTGAACTACATGATGGCCAAAGACTCTGTAAAAAGACGTCTAAACGGTGAAGCACGCGATGGTTTATCGTTTACGGAATTTACCTACCAATTACTACAAGGATATGATTTCCTTCACCTGAATGAAACCAAAGGGTGTAAATTACAGATGGGAGGATCGGATCAATGGGGTAACATTACCACTGGTACAGAGCTGATTCGCCGCACCAATGGGGGAGAGGCTTTCGCTCTTACTTGCCCCTTGATAACCAAAGCCGACGGTGGAAAGTTTGGTAAAACAGAATCGGGCAACATCTGGTTAGATGCGCGCTACACCTCGCCTTACAAATTCTACCAATTCTGGTTGAACGTAAGCGATGCTGACGCCGAACGCTACATCAAGATATTCACCTCGATCAACAAAGAAGAGATCGACGCTTTAGTAGCCGAGCACACCGAGGCACCACACCTGCGCGTACTTCAAAAACGGTTAGCCCAAGAGGTCACCATCATGGTGCACTCTAAAGAGGAGTACGAGGCTGCTGTAGAAGCTTCAAACATCTTGTTCGGCAATGCCACTTCAGACTCGTTGCATAAGCTCGACGAAGAGACTCTTCTAGCTGTATTCGAAGGCGTTCCACAGTTTGAAGTGTCACGCGACGCACTCACAGAAGGAGTCAAAGCAGTCGATCTACTAGTAGACAGTGCAGCCGTATTCCCATCGAAAGGTGAAATGCGAAAATTAGTACAGGGTGGGGGAGTCTCTCTCAACAAGGAGAAACTAGCTGCGTTCGATCAAGTGATCACCATCAGTGATTTGCTGAACGAAAAATACCTGCTAATCCAACGCGGAAAGAAGAATTACTATTTAATTCTTGCAAAATAAGTAGACTTGAAACAGATTATTTTCCAGGCAGTTAAGCCTTAACACGGTCGGCTGCCTGAAAAATTCCAATCGAAAAATTTGGAGGTTTCAATAAATCACCTTATCTTTGCATCGCTTTTCAAAAGAAAGCACAAAAGTTTGGACTATGGTGTAATGGTAGCACAACAGTTTTTGGTTCTGTTTGTCTAGGTTCGAATCCTGGTAGTCCAACACAAAAAAAGATGTATCACAAATGATGCATCTTTTTTGTGTCTATCCCGCTCACTAAAAACGGATCAGTCCGGAAACCCTGGGGATATGTTAAATTGTACGGTCGTTTGCGCTTTCGTAATATGATAAAATCTTTTCGTAAAACACTCTATTTCAATTAATATCTGTCGTTTATTGATATGTGGAGTGCTTCGAAGCTTGGTGTTTAACGTTTGTTACCCACATAGTTTTCGTCTTGATCCCTAAAAACACCTCCTTATCCCGCCCGTCTCGCACTCTTCAGTTTTATCTCTCGCTTTTTGCACACGTAAAAGCCTTCACACTCTTTTATTCAGATAAAACAAACAGCCTACCTAATCTGCTTATAGATTTACCAAGATGAGAACGAGTTGCTCTCAAAAGAGCCTCTTTCGGCTCCTTTCTACCCACAGCTCTCTTCCCTAAAAAGAGACAAACCACGATTCTGGACAATTTTGGAGTATAATCGGAACAAATTTACAAGGAAAACCCGTTTTCTTTTCCTATTTTTGCATCGTGTACGTAAACGAAGTACATCAGACCGATTTTAAAATCGAATTTATTTAAGAATAAAATTAATTAATAACTACCACAAACAGGCGCATGATCAGCAGTGAACGACCGCCCGATAGTGGTACTAAAACTTTTAATCATATGGTAAACTTTTCATTAGAAGGTAAAGTAGCACTGGTAACTGGTGCTTCTTACGGCATCGGTTATGCTATCGCAAGCGCTTACGCTAAAGCGGGTGCAAGAATTGTATTCAACGATATCAAACAAGAATTGGTAGACAAAGGTATCGAAGCGTATAAAGCCGACGGTATCGAAGCCAATGGGTATGTTTGCGACGTAACCAACGAGGATCAGGTAAACGCCATGGTAGCTCAAATCGAAAAAGAGGTGGGTTCTATCGATATCTTGGTCAACAATGCAGGAATTATCAAACGTGTACCGATGCATGAGATGAGCGCAGCGGAGTTCCGTCAGGTTATCGACGTGGATTTGAATGCACCTTTTATCATGGCTAAAGCGGTTATCCCTTCGATGATGAAAAAAGGACACGGTAAGATTATCAACATCTGCTCGATGATGAGTGAATTGGGTCGCGAAACTGTGGCAGCATATGCAGCAGCTAAAGGTGGTCTGAAAATGTTGACACGCAACATCGCATCTGAATATGGCGAACACAACATTCAATGTAATGGTATCGGCCCGGGTTATATTGCTACACCACAAACAGCACCGTTGCGCGAGACACAAGCCGACGGCTCTCGTCACCCATTCGACCAATTTATTTTGGCTAAAACACCGGCTGCACGTTGGGGTACACCAGAAGATTTAATGGGACCGGCTGTCTTCTTAGCCTCTCAAGCCTCTGACTTCGTGAATGGCCATGTCCTTTACGTTGACGGTGGTATCTTGGCTTACATCGGCAAACAACCGAAATAATCAGGTTATTCTAAATAAAGTGCCGGTGCATCAGCTAGTCTGATGTACCGGCACATGATTATTCCTAATACCATTTTACTTATGAAGAAATTAGTCACTCTCCTAACAGCAGTTCTGCTCTGTTTGTCGTATGCAGAAGCCAAACGAAAAGTTACTGTAACGATTGCCAACGCCCTGAACATAAACCGATCGGGCGAAATGGTCGAAATAGACAAGTACGATGTGTTAAGAAAGCTTCAATGTTCGGAAGACAACTCGCTGATTGTACTGAATGAAAACGGGCAGCAAGTGCCTTACCAATTCACTTACGATCAAAAAATAATTTTCCCAGTCAACGTGAAAGCGAAAAAGAAGGTGAAATATACCTTGTTGAACGGGCAACCGCAAAACATGGATACACTTGCTTGTGGCAAGTATTACCCTGAACGCATGGATGATGTGGCTTGGGAAAACGATTTAGTCGCTTTCAGAGCCTATGGCCCCACGTTGCAAAAACGTGGCGAAAAGGCTTTTGGATATGATGTCTTTACGAAGTATAACACCACCAAACCGGTCGTAGAAGCACGCTATGCCGATGAAACAAACAAGGAAAAACGTGCTCGCATTGCGGAACTAAAAAAGAGCGATTCGAAAGCAGCCGATGAATTGGCTAAAGCGATTTCGTATCACATCGACCATGGCAACGGAATGGATTGTTATGCGGTAGGCCCTACGCTCGGCGGAGGGGCTTCTGCCTTAATGGTAGCCGATAGTTTAATCTACCCGTATTGTTATGAGACGTATGAGATACTAGACAACGGCCCTTTGCGTTTTACGCTGAGACTGGTGTTCACGCCACTAGCGGTTGGCACCGATACCAATGTCATCGAAACGCGTCTCATCACCTTAGATGCTGGTTCTTACCTGAATAAAACCGTCATCACGTATGCTAACTTAACACAAAAAAGAGCAATCGCTACCGGCATCGTACTCCATGAGCCCGATGGCAGAGTAACAGCTCGTGCGCAAGCTGGTTTTATCACTTATGTTGACCCGACAACGAACCCCAAGGGCAACAATGGGAAGATGTTTATGGGAGCGGCTTTCCCAACCAAGGTGAAAGAGGCTAAAGCAGTTCTCTTCTCAGAAAAGGAGAAAAAAGAGCTACGCGGTGGAGCTGATGGACATGTCATGGCTATGAGTGAATATAGCCCTAAGTCAGCTTATACGTACTATTGGGGATCGGCTTGGAGCAAAGGAAAAATCAAAACGCCAGAAGCATGGGATGAATATATGCTGCAATTCACTCAAAATAAGCGAACACCGCTGACCGTCACAACCAACTAACGATACAAATACAACACACACTCTCTCTCTCTTTTTAATGAAAGTACTAAGATGGAAGTGCGTCTCTATCTTAGCGCTAAACATCAAAAGACCGTGCCCTTCCTATTAGGTTAAGCACGGTCTTTTTTATCCCTTAAAGATAAAAAGACCTCCTTTCTGTTTCATGAACCCATTTTTATCCTATCTTGCGCTGATTTTATTCACAACTAACTGATACATAAAAAAATGGAAAGTACAACTAAGAACGAAGAAAGAGTCGCATCAACTGCACAATGGGCAGGAACAGGAACAAGTAACGACCCGTACCAACTAACAACCCCTAATGATTTAAAAGCATTAGCCACTTGGGTTGATCAAGGAAAAGCCACCCAAAACTGTTCTTTTATCGTCACTAACGATATCGACATGAAAGGGATAACCGACTTTATTCCGATAGGTAATTTTAAAAACGCATTCCAAGGCAAGTTTAATGGAAATCAAAAAAAGATTAGTAATATCGTCATCCATCAAGATATACAAGACAAGAATAGTGGCAGAGCTGCATTGTTCGGACGTCTTAAAGGGGAAGAGGATAACTACACCGAAATTAAAAATCTAACCATCGAAAACATTGATTTACAAGCTTATTTTTACGTGGGTGGCTTATCTGGTGACATGGAATTCGCTTCAGTAGAGTATGTAACCGTTACAGGACTCGTGACTGCCGCTGAAGTCTCTGGCGGGTTATTTGGAATAGCCAAAAACTCCATCATCAAAAACTCACATACGAATATGACTGTCAATGTTGATCGGTTTGGCGGCGGATTTTGCGGTGAAAACAGTCTCCAGAACTCCATCTCTTTATGTAGTGCAAAAGGACATTGCAACGGACAGGAGACCATCGGTGGATTTTGCGGTATTAATGGCGGCACCATTACGCAATCGAGTTTTAAAGGAACACAAGTTACAGGAACCAATACGATTGGAGGATTTTGTGGTAAAAACGCAGAAGCAACTATCGATCAATGCTTTGTAACTCAAACACGCATCCTTGCTCATTGGTATGTAGGCGGATTCTGTGGTGAGAACTATGGAGGAGGACAAATAAACAACTCATATGCAGAGACTACTATTTATGCAGACGATTATGTGGGAGGATTCTGTGGCAAAAACGATTACATCGGTAGCCTTATCCAAAACAGTTACGCCATAGGCGAACTAATAGTCACCACCGTAAAAGGAAAAACAACCGGAGGTTTTGAAGGCATTGAAACCAATCTAGCTAGCATAAAGAATGTCTATAGAGAAACGTCGATGGAAAGCCACAATAACAAAGGAACTGCGATCTCGGCCGAGAATATGAAAAAAAGCACATTTGTCAATCAACTCAACATGGATCAATCGACTAATCCTTGGAAAACAGATTATGCAGATCCACAAAAAGCCAATAACGGCTTTCCTATTTTAAACTTTCAAGATCCAATTAACCCTAATCGATCCATTGATGTTACCACAACTGTCATATATGGCGATCACTCCAGAGGTTCAAAATATTATCCAGCAAAAATAATAGGATCATACACAGTACACTATTGTCAGGTAGAGTCCAAAGGGTTTCTTGTTAAGAAATCGACTGATAAAGAGTGGGATACCGAACTGATTTATGATGATAAATTTTACATCAATACATCTGTTACAACGACTTATTATGAGTACCAAGCATTTGCCACCGATGAGTTTGGCAAAACTTACTACGGAGAAATCATCAGCATAGGAACGGCCTATTAAACAAGAATAGAGTAGGAGGATGTGCTAGAACTATCACGTCCTCCTCTAGTATTTGACTTATACTGATATAGGTAGACACTATTACTAACTAAAAAAATAGTGTTTTATGAGTGATCAACAATCTCGTCGTTACACAGAGAGTGAAAAGCTA
>RZZX01000145.1 GCA_009929715.1 Bacteroidia bacterium | reverse complement strand
AAATCAGAATGGCAAACCGATTTTGATATCGAGTGCATTTCCAATATCAGTGTATTCAGAGAGGTGATGCAGAACTCATACATGGGGAAGCCCTCGACTGAAGCAACCCAGTCAAATAATCCAAACAAGAAAAAGTCATGAAACCATTTATCGTCAGCATTAAAATTCCAGGAAAGAGTAAGGCGCATGTAGCCCTTCTTCCAGTATCATTCCGCCTTGTAGCCCATTCACCAGCCAATTCAGATAAAGTCTGTGTTAGCTTTAATGATAAAAGCGGAACTCTTATCTATATCACTCTTTATCCTGAGACAAAAGATTGTAAAGAGTATCTGAAAATCATGTCCGACGACCAGCGAAAGTCGGTTGCTCAACAATTCTGTGATATGATTCGTGATGAAATCTTCGTTTTCTTCGCTTCCAATAAGGATTGTAATGGTGAGTATAAAGAATCAACCAATCTTATGCTTGATGATTGGAGAAGTTATTGGGAGGATTCCCTTGACACCATCATCTTGGATGCGATGTCAGATTGAGATATAAGTTTAAAATATAAAATCAATGACCCTATACGTAATATTATTCTTTTTCGCCCTTCTCGGAGGCATGGCTCTTTCTGTAGCCGCCTTCGGAACGGGTGGCAAACGCAAGAAAATCTTTCAGGATATCTATTTCTCCGTGGAAGATACTAACGGTGTGGGCATAATCTATACCAAAACAGGAGAATACTCAGCAGTGTTGAAACTAACCAATCCGGTTCAAAAGTATTCAGCCAATATTGACAGCTATTATGAGTTTACCCATCTGTTCTCCGCTTTAGTACAGACTTTGGGTGAAGGCTATGCCATCCATAAACAGGATATTTTTACCAGAAAGCAGTTTGAAGCCGATGATGATAGCCCAAAGGAGTTCTTGTCAGAATCCTACTTCCGCTACTTTACAGGTCGTACCTATACGGATAGCGAATGCTACTTAGTCATCACACAGGAAGCTAAGAAAAGCAGACTGTTCTCTTACGATCCAAAGAAGTGGAGAAATTTCTTGGTCAAGATTCGTAAGGTACAAGACCAATTGCGAGATGGTGGCGTTAAAGCCGAGTTCTTGAATAAGAAGCAGACCAATGAATATGTTGACCGCTACTTCGCCATGAACTTTACCGACAAGACTATCTCCATGAGCAATTTCAAGGTTGATGATGAGTGTGTCGAGATGGGCGACAAACGCTGTAAAGTATATAGCTTGGTCGATGTGGATTACGCCAACCTACCGGGTATGGTGCGCCCTTTCTCCAATATCGAGGTGAATAACACTTCCATGCCTGTTGATTTGCTTTCTCATATTGATAGCATTCCCGGAGCAGAAACAGTCATCTACAATCAGATGATATTCATGCCCAATCAAAAGCGTGAGTTATCCCTGTTGGATAAGAAGAAAAACCGCCATTCAAGCATTCCAAATCCATCTAATGAAATGGCAGTGGAAGACATCAAACGAGTACAGGAAATCATCGCCAGAGAAAGCAAACAGCTTGTCTATACCCATTACAACTTGGTCGTATGCACAAACATTGATACGGATATTCAGAAATGTACTAATCATCTTGAAAATCAGTTTGGTCGTATGGGCATCCATATCAGCAAACGTGCCTATAACCAGTTAGAATTGTTCGTGAATTCATTCCCTGGCAACTGCTATGGAATGAGTGAAGATTACGATCGATTCCTAACGTTGAGTGACGCAGCCACTTGTCTTCTCTATAAGGAGAATATCCAGCATAGTGAAGATACACCATTGAAAATTTGCTACACAGACCGTCAAGGTGTACCCGTGGCGATTGATATTACTGGTAAAGAAGGACGTAACAAGCTGACAGACAATAGTAATTTTTTCTGTTTAGGGCCAAGCGGAAGCGGTAAGTCCTTCCACATGAACAGCGTAGTACGACAACTTTGGGAGCAGAATACCGATGTAGTAATGGTCGATACGGGTAACTCTTATGAAGGACTTTGTGAGTATGTTGGTGGTAAGTATATCAGCTATACCGAAGAGAAACCAATTACAATGAACCCTTTCCGTATCAAGCGAGAAGAGCTCAATGTGGAGAAGACAGGATTTTTGAAGAATCTGATACTGCTCATTTGGAAAGGTTCTCAGGCAACCATCAGCAAGACCGAAGACCGGTTGATAGATCAAGTCATCACCGAATACTACGATGTCTATTTCAATGGATTTGATGGATTCACGCCACCACAACGAGAGGATTTACGACAAAGTCTTTTGGTGGATGATAGAAACAACAATCGCAATCATCAAGAAACGGATGAACAACAAGAGCAACGTATCGACAAAGAGATTGATTCAATAGAGTCAAGACGCAAGGAACTCAAAGTAGAAACCCTTTCGTTCAATACATTCTATGAATACTCGGTGCAACGTATTCCTGATATCTGCCATGAGAACAATTTGACTGGTGTAGATATCTCTACATACCGCTACATGATGAAAGACTTCTATAGAGGTGGTAATCATGACAAGACTCTGAATGAAGACATGGACGGTTCACTGTTCGATGAAACTTTCATTGTATTTGAGATTGATGCTATCAAAGATGATCCATTGCTTTTCCCGATTGTAACGCTCATTATCATGGATGTGTTCCTACAGAAAATGCGTATCAAGAAGAACCGAAAAGTATTGGTTATCGAGGAAGCGTGGAAAGCGATAGCTAGTCCGCTGATGGCTGAGTATATCAAGTATCTCTACAAGACAGCTCGTAAGTTTTGGGCATCCGTGGGCGTGGTAACTCAAGAGATTCAAGACATCATCGGAAGTCCTGTTGTCAAGGAAGCCATCATCAACAATTCAGATGTGGTCATGCTCCTTGACCAAAGCAAGTTTAAGGAACGCTTCGATAATATCAAGGCTATCCTTGGTTTGACCGATGTAGATTGCAAGAAAATCTTCACCATCAATCGCCTGGAGAATAAGTCTGGAAGAAGTTTCTTTCGAGAAGTCTTCATACGTCGAGGAACCACCAGTGGCGTATTTGGTGTAGAAGAACCAAGAGAATGTTATATGACCTATACTACCGAAAGAGCCGAAAAAGAAGCCTTGAAACTCTACAAGAAAGAACTCCATTGTACACACCAGCAAGCTATCGAAGCCTACTGCAAAGACTGGAATCTTTCAGGCATTGATAAGTCCTTAGCATTCGCACAAAAGGTGAATAATGAAGGTAAAGTGCTGAATCTTACCTAAAGTAGTAATATAGTAATAACGTATAATAGCATATTAGTTGTATAGTAGTAACACAAAAACGTAAACTAGCAATGCATAGATTCCTACTCATAGTGGTCCTATTATTGGTTGGCATACAGCGTATGTCAGCCCAATACTATCGTATCAACTACGATACCAAAACCATTGCTGCCATGTCTGGTGCGTATGGAACGGAAGCTGCTGCAGAATCCTATTACAACAATCAGGTACAGGACATCTTGAAGCATTACGAAACAGCAAGTGCTGCAGTTGCAGGAATCTATTCATCCAAGTACATGGATAGAAAAGCCCTCACCACTTTAGGTTTGTGGGCATCTGCCGAAGAAAACTATTACTATCGCAGAATCTATAATATGGTATCGGCGAAAATCATGCCGAAGATTTGGACTGTTTCGGGATTGATGTTGAAGAAACCTGCCAATGCGATGTATTGGGGAAGTTATCTGATGAAGACTTGTAATGACACCAAAAATCTATGTATGCAGTTTGAATCGGTCGTAACCAACAGCCGTCTTTCTTTCAAGGATATTGTATTTCTGGAATTAACTCCGGAGGTGCAAGCAATATTTGATTTAACTAATGCAGGTATGGATTGGAAAGGTTTCATTGACAATCTAAGCAATGTGAGTGGAAACTTCACCAAGGAAAATCTTGCCAGTGATATTGACCAACTCTATAATACAGGTGTAAGCCTGATTAGTTCAGGAGCAGGAAATGCGGAAGGCTCAATTATCGGTAACAACTCTTTTAATGGTAATGTGACTAGCAAGGCTACGGCAATCTTCAATATCGCAAAAAATTCCTATGGAATGTTCAATAATCTGGAGAATAATCTTGGAGGAACACTCATAGGACTTATGGGTGGACAGGCTGATGTGAATCAGCTATTCAATGTAGCCAATTACAATATGACTTCTTGGCTGACTGATTATGATCAAGAGTCTTTGGGCAGATACTACACCCAACGTTGGTATATCTACCGACGTGATGCAGGATCTGTCATTCTATGTGATTACGAACCACCTACAGGAAAAGACGATATTATCAATGGACCACATTGGACACGTTTCGATACAAAAGATGCCAATTTCTATCCTAATTCAACTCAGACGGAACAGATACTTCGTAATTCTGAGAATTATGCAGGATGGTCAAGAAGCAAAGTTGCGCAGTTGAACAACTCAAAAGATGGTTTCAATTACGACATGGATTACTGGAGAAGTTCCTATATCATTACAACCAATGGCAAACAGAGTAAGAAAGCCTATGCCTATTCAATCACTGTTACCAAAAGTTGGAATACTGTAGAGGAATCCTATGAAGAGTACTTCGATTCGTATTCGATGGACTTGAACACATTCAGAGCTCAAATGAATGTAAAGTTGGCTGAGCTGAATGACAATGAAGATGGTTACACCTATTACATTGGAACAGATGCAAAGAACTACTACCAAGCCTCTGATGCCTCCAAGTTGAAAGGATGTGAGAATGTAATCATCTCTGTAACCTGTACCGATGGCGTATCGTTGGGTGAAGGTACTACTCAATATAAATGTCGCACCTGTGGTGGCTCATTGAATGCCCATACCAAGGAATGTGTAATGCAAACCACTCTTACAGGAAATGATCAACTGGATACTTCTGAATTGGATGAAATGGAATCGGATGCCAAGAAGCACGCTACTCTACTCCAGTCTCAGATAGATGCTTTGGAGAAAGAAAATGCCTCTATCATAAAGCAGATAGCATCTTCTACCATAGAACAAGCTGCTACATTAAGACAGAAATATAATGCCAATAAAGCAAAGATTAATGAGCTTCAAGC
>RZZX01000144.1 GCA_009929715.1 Bacteroidia bacterium | reverse complement strand
CAGGTCGGGACAAGCCCTCAAAATTTCAAAAAATTATTATTTGTTTACTGCTAAGAAAAACTATCACCTCTTTATTCTAAATTCGTCGAACTCACGTTATTTAATTAAAGTAGCCCGTGGTGTAACGCAGGACACCACAAAGAGAGAGGGGGGCGATTCTTTGCTTCGTTCGATACTTTCTTGTAGCAGATCTATATTTGTCAGTAGTTAACCGGTTGCTGTTTAGATCGTTTTCCTGTGCTCAGAGAGAGTACCCAAAGTGCGCCAAAGGTGAGTGCACCGTTGAGCATGAGTAGTTCGTAGCCGAAGGTGTATCCGGTGGCCTGACGCACAGAGGTGTTGAGTAGGTAGCAGCCAACAGGGGAGAGTATGGCTATCAGCGGTACCCAGCGGTCTTTAGTTTGGCGTTTGGTAAAGAGTCCGAAGGCGAAGAGACCGAGCAGTGGACCGTAGGTGTAGGAAGCAATGAGGTAGATGGTGTCGATCACGCTTTGTTGGTTGAGTGCTTTCACCAGGCAGATGAAGAGGGCGAGGAGAATGGACAGAGCGAGGTGAACACGCTTGCGGATTCTCTTGGCGGCCTCTTCATTTTTTTTATCGCTATCGAGTAGGTCGATGCAGACGCTGGTGGTCATGGCAGTCAGCGCAGAATCGGAGTTGCTAAAGGCGGCAGCAATGATGCCGATGGTGAAGAGAATAGAGACCCCTTGTCCCAGATAACCCTGAGTGGCAAAGAGGGGAAGAATATCGTCGTTGGTTGCCGGAAGCTCCAGGTTTAGTTGCCCAGCTAGGACGAGCAGCAGAATGCCTAAGCAGAGGAAGAGGAGGTTGAGCGGGATAAAAGCAAAGCCGTAGCAGTACATGTTTTTCTGTGCCTCCTTGAGGTTGCGGCAGGAGAGGTTTTTCTGCATCATGTCTTGATCGAGTCCGGTCATGACTATGACGATAAAGATGCCGCTGAAAAATTGTTTGAAGAAGTTCTGACGCGACACGAAGTCGTCGAACACAAAGAGACGGCTGTTGGGGTGGTGAACGATGGTTTGTATCACGCCACCGAGATCGAGGTGCAGGGTGCGGATGGTCATCACGCAGAGAGCAATCAAAGCAGCGATGAGGCAGAATGTTTGCAAGGTGTCTGTCCAAACAATGGTTTTGATACCGCTGTTCTTGGTGTAGATCCAAACGAGGGCCACGGAGCCGGTGGCTATGAGCCAAAAGGGTACCTGAATTTCCTGGAAGACGTAGGTGTAGAGTATCAGGCAGACGAGGTAGAGCTTGGCGGCTGTGCCTAGCATGCGCGAGAGGAGGAAGAAAAAGGAGCCGGTACGGTAGGCGTGTGGGCCGATGCGTGTGCCGAGGTAGGTGTATATGCTGGTGAGGTTGAGTTTGTAGTAGAGGGGGAGCAGGAGGTGTGCCACTACCAGATAACCGAAGAAGAAGCCTAGTACGGTTTGTAGGTAGGTCATATCCATGGTTCGAACCATGCCGGGAACGGACACGAAGGTGACGCCTGAGATGGAGGCGCCGATCATGCCGAAGGCTACCAGGTACCAGGGTGAACGGTTCTCGCCTTTGAAGAAGGCGGCATTGGACTGGCTCTGCCGACCGGTTAGGTGGGCGATGAGCAGCAGCAGTGAAAAATAGCAGACAATTGTGATGATGATTCCCATAATGGGTGCAAAGGTAATATTTATCGTAAAAGTGAGGGTATCTGGAATGGAGAATTTCTATCGAAAGGGGGCTGACGTATTTTCTTTACTTTTTCTTTTAGGATTTTAAATGGGCTCTAAACAATATCCTTATCTTTGCGGTTTTAATCAAGGAATAGAACATGAATCAACAATACCCTTCGGTGCTGCTGGAAAAGGCAGTGAATGAGTTTGCTAAATTACCGGGCATTGGACGCAAAACGGCCATGCGACTGGTGCTTCATTTGCTTCGACAGGATAAGGCTACGGTCGATGCTTTCGGACAGGCTATCATGACATTGAAGCGTGAGGTGAAGTATTGTAAGGTGTGTCATAATATCTCGGATACGGAGGTGTGTCAGTTGTGTGCTAACCCGCAGCGGGATGCGTCTATCGTTTGTGTGGTGGAGACTATCCGTGATGTGATGGCGGTGGAAGCCACGCAGCAGTTCTTGGGACTCTATCATGTGTTGGGGGGGGTGATCTCGCCCATGGATGGTATCGGTCCGTCGGATTTGCAGATAGAGAGTTTGGTGAAACGGGTGACCGATGGCCAGGTGAAGGAGGTGGTGCTGGCGCTTAGTACGACGATGGAGGGAGACACAACCAACTTTTATATTTATCGGAAATTGGAGAAAACAGGCGTGAGGCTGAGTGTGATTGCACGCGGGATCTCGGTGGGAGATGAACTGGAGTATGCCGATGAGGTGACGCTGGGACGGAGTATCGTGAATCGAACACCTTTTAGTGGGAGTTTATAACGGAATAGAATAGAACGGAATCGAATATGAATATGGAAAAACAGATTAAAATGACAACAAGGAAGATGGCGTGGAATTATGTGATTTTTTGGAGCTTGCCCTTGACTTTGATTTTATTGGCTGAGAATGAGCTTTTTCCGGTGGGGGTGTGGGCCGAAAATGTTAACCTGAACTATCTTTTGGATACGATTGCTATCTTGGCAACGGCTTTGTGTGTGCCTTTATCGCTTAAGCTTTTCAGTAAGGTGCTTCACCAGAAATTGGGCACGCTTACTATCACGAAAGCTTTGAACCGGTATCTGCAATGGGGGCGTGTGCGACTGCTTATTTTGGCTGTGCCATTCTGGTTTAACTTGTTGGCTTTTTATCTGACACTCAGCAACACGGGGCTGTATTGTGCACTTATTATCGCAACGGCTTCGCTTTTCTGTATACCGAGCGAGAAGCAGTTGCGTTCTGAACTTCATATTTATAAAGATAAAGATTAAGACGCATGGCTACCTCTTTTTTACTTGGTGAGCAAGTGTATCTTCGGGCTGTAGAACCGAAGGATTTGGATGTGATGTATGACATGGAGAACGATCCGGCGATGTGGGATATCAGTAGTTTTACTGTGCCTTATTCGCGACATGTGTTGCTTCAGTATATTAATAGTAACCAATGTGATATTTTCTCGGATAAACAGATTCGTCTCATGGTTGCTCGGCGTTCGGACAACTTAGTTGTAGGGACAATCGATATCACCGATTTTGTACCGCTGCATCGACGGGGGGCTATCGGGATTGCAATTCATCAGAATTACCGGGGGCAGGGTTATGCGGCAGAGGCTTTGAGGTTGCTGTGTGAGTATGCGTTCGACTTCTTGAACTTGAAGCAGTTATATGCTTATGTGGCGTGTGATAATTTGGCTAGTTTAGGGCTCTTCTCTTCTTCTGGATTTGAGCAGAGTGGGCTTTTAAAAGAGTGGTTGCTTATCGGACACGAGACCAAGGATGTCGTTTTGTTGCAACGACTCAACCCTCGTGAACGGTAGGTCTCATGAATGAGGTGGAGGTAACGGCTTTCGATGGATGGTCTAAGGGGTTGGACTTTTAGACGGTTTTTTAATGGGAGAACGGTGTATGGGTTATCGAAAAGCCAAAGCGGTTTTGCTTCTTGACATGGGAGCAAAACCGCTTGGGCTTTTCGAGGGTTATAAGGTGCCGATGTGGCGCCTTTGTTCTTCAAAAAAGGCGATCCGTTCTGCTTCGCCACTTCCCGATATCAGGGTGGAATGGCGTTTCAACGATTGGATCCAGTTTTTCTGTGTCTCACAGATATAGGGGTTTTGAGAATCCATTGAGTTGATGGAATAAACGCGTAGTAGACTGAATTCGATCTCTTTTTTACGAACGTAGCTGTAGGTGGCCTCGATGTCGATATTCGATAAGTAGATGGAGACTTTATGACCGGTTTTGAACTCACCTTGAATGGAGAGCTGTTCTAGTTGGCTAACTAATTGGTAGAGGTCTTCTTTCAAACACTTCACGTCTTCATCGCTGATGAGGTTTAGCTTATTAAAATAGGCTACCTCTTTGATGAATGAAATGAATATGTTGGCATCCCAAATAAAATGGCTGATGTTACTCTCTTTCATCACCTCACTGAGCTTCTTGTGTGCTTGAATAACCTTCTCCGGTGCCTGAAAATCGGCCAATGAATTGGGCGTTTTGATTTTATCGTTCTGATAAACCCAACGCATCAGACGGAATTTAGAGAGGTGTTCATAAGAGGAGTAGAGGGTGAAAGAGATTACATTCGAGGCCGTATAGATCTCTAAATTATCTTCTCCTTTTAAATAATTGAATATCTGGAGGTAGCGAGTTAGGATCTCATAATAGCTCTCTAAGGGATTATCGGAATGAAGAAGGTTCAAATCGAAGGTCACCCGACTACCGAGGTGGTTGCCGATGATCTGATCGATGGAGATACCTAGCTTATGAGAGATGAGAGCAATCTCTTGAAAGGTAAAGGCTACTTCACCCCGCAGACGACGGTAGATGGCCTCTTTTCCCATACATAAAACATCCGTGAGGTAATTCACTATGCTCTGACCTTCCGGTATCCGCTTTTTCATTTCAATAATAAGCTCATTTACAATATTTTTCTTCATAGTTGCTGTTTTAGTTTGCTTTATTGTCATTTCGTTTTTGTGCAAAGCACTTATTGCAAATATAAATGATATTTGTAAATAAGCTGATTGTTTTTTTTGAGTCTTGACGGGCTTTTTTGTTTCTGTTTTGGAGTAGAGTGTCTCTTTTGTGGCGAAAATGGTTTTTTAAAACTGTTTGCTGCCTGTTTGTCTCTGTTAGGGAGCTTTTTAGTAGTGGTTTGTCTGTTTTCGAAACATAAACAGCTATAAGGCTTCAATGAGTTCGCGTTGTTTCTTGAAAAAGTGAATCCGTTGCATCTCTCCACTTTCAGAAATCAAGGTAGAGAACTTTTTCAGGGATTGAATCCAGTTTTTTAAGCTTTCGCTGATTTGTGGGTCTTGAGTGGTTATAGCGTTGATGGCATACACACGGATTAAGCTTAATAACTCAAGTTTCGGATTTAGAAATCAAGCTGCTTGAGCATATATTCGGAGTGCTTCTAGTCGTTTGTCGTTTTCTATAATCTGCATCATCAGTTGCT
>RZZX01000034.1 GCA_009929715.1 Bacteroidia bacterium | reverse complement strand
GAATCAAGAACGTTTTGGAATCAATCTGTTATTTTATGCGTTTGTAACCATATACAGCACGCGATCCCAACTCCTCTTCTATGCGAAGCAGCTGGTTATATTTGGCCATGCGGTCCGATCGGCTGAGTGATCCGGTTTTGATCTGTCCACTGTTGGTTGCTACTGCAATATCGGCAATAGTTGCGTCCTCCGTCTCACCTGAGCGGTGTGATGTGACAGTGGTATAGCCATGGCGGTGAGCCATCTCAATGGTATCCAGTGTTTCGCTTAGCGAACCTATTTGGTTGACCTTAATTAAGATAGAGTTCGCACAATCCGTTTCAATACCTTTCGCCAAGAAGTCAACGTTTGTTACAAATAAGTCATCGCCTACCAACTGACAGCGTTTGCCCAACCGTTCGGTCAGTTTTTCCCAACCTTCCCAGTCGTTTTCGCTCATACCATCTTCGATCGAATCGATTGGGAACTTATTGATCAGCTCTTCCAGATAATCGACCTGTTCGGAGCTTGTGCGTTTTTGACCTTTCTCTCCCTCAAACTTGCTATAATCATAGATACCATCTTTGTAAAACTCCGACGAAGCACAATCCATCGCAATTGTCACATCTTTACCTGGCTCGTATCCGGCTGTTTTGATGGCCTCAAGAATAGAATTGATGGCATCTTCTGTTCCCTCCAATTCGGGAGCAAAACCACCTTCATCGCCTACAGCTGTACTTAATCCTCTTTTTTTCAGAACACTTTTGAGAGCATGAAACACTTCAGCTCCCATACGGAGTCCCTCTTTGAACGAAGAAGCGCCAATAGGACGAATCATAAATTCTTGAAAGGCAATGGGGGCATCGCTATGTGAACCGCCGTTGATAATGTTCATCATTGGGACAGGCATCACAAGTGTGTTGGTTCCACCGATATAACGGTAAAGTGGAATATCGAGGTAGTTGGCTGCTGCTTTCGCTACGGCTAGTGAAACACCTAAAATGGCGTTGGCACCTAATTTCGATTTCGTCTTTGTTCCATCTAAATCGAGCATACGTTGGTCGATGGTGCGTTGTTCAAGTGCTGATAGGCCCACCAAGTGCGGAGCTATGATGTTATTCACATTGTCGACTGCTTTTTCCACGCCTTTGCCAAGATACCTTTTCTTATCACCGTCGCGAAGTTCTAACGCTTCATGTTCGCCGGTCGATGCACCCGATGGTACAGAAGCACGACCCATAACGCCGCACTCTAACGTCACATCTACTTCTACTGTTGGGTTTCCTCTTGAATCGAGAATTTCTCGAGCTTTAATCGTTTCAATTTTCATTTTGTTAGTCTATTTAAATGGTTACAAAATTACTTGTTAAAAGAGTGGGGTACAATAACCTAAACAAGGTATTCTTGGTTTGGAAATACCTAGTATTGAGTACCTTCTCTTTGTTTATATAACGATAGAAACACTGTTTTTGTTTAAGAGAGAGGGGAGGATTTTATCGATTGCTTGTTGGCGCTGATTTCAGAGGAGGGCGTTAAGCTTACTCCGGGTTATCTTTGATAAATACTCCAAGCAGTGGCAGTAGGTCGATCGCTTGCAAGGAGGTGATGATGGCTCCTTTAATATCGGCGGTATTGAGTGTTATCCCTGCTATTTGGGAACTCCTTAAATCGAGTTTTCGCAGAGAGGTGTGTGAGAAATCAGCTTCTCTCAGATCGCACTCCTCCAAGGCCAAGGCCAAAAAACGACAATCACTGAATACACCATTACGGAGCATATTTTGACGAAGTTTGACTTGGTTGAACTTGCTCATGGCAAAATTGGTATATAGAGCCAAGCTATTCTCTATCAAGACCTGATTAAAGGTGGCTTCTGAGAGGTTGGTGCCTACTAGCTTACATGCTATAAATTCCACCCGATAGAATGTGCTTTTATTGAAAGAGATGTTGGATAAGTCGCAGTTCTCGAACCGTACATCGGTAAACTCAACCGATTGTAAATCCGACTCGGAGAGTGTTACGCCATAAAAGGTACAGTTGCGAATGGTCTTGTAGCCAATGCGAAGCTGGTTCTCATTGCTACGTTCGAATCGCAGGTGCGAGATGGTCTCTTCGTCTCTAAATAGACTCTCTAATGACTGTTCCGAAAGAACTTGTTCTTCCATCATAGGTGGAGTGATGCGAACGGGTTTCGTGTGCTCTTTTTGTGGTTGTCTCATCGGTTTTTTGTTTTAAAGGTGTTTGCCTAGATAACCTCCTGCAAGGACAGCGAGTAGTCCTAAACCTATACTTAATAAGGTATATATTATAAAGGTGATGTAAAACTTTCCTTCGAGCAGGCTTAGGCCGTCGTTCGAAAAAGTAGAGAAGGTGGTAAATCCGCCACAAAGGCCTACTGTGAGAAACAACCGAACGTTCATGGGCCATTGCAACTTTTCCGATAAGGAGTAGAAGAGTCCGATGAGTAGACAGCCGATGATGTTGACGGTAAACGTGCCCCATGAGAAGGGAAAAGCATAGGTTGATGCCTGTTCATTGACTTTCAATTGAATGATGTAACGGAGTACGCTTCCCAAGCCTCCGCCAATGAATATGTAGAAAAGATCTTTCATGAATGCTGTTTTTATTGCGGTGTGCAAAGGTAGGTATTCCGGTGGAATATACCATGCGGACGGTGCGTGAACTTTATGGATAGTTGCGGTGTTCATTGTTTAAGGTTGCAGTGGAAGTAGGGTTATGCAAACGTTTTCGGAGAGGGGAGGGTGAATACTTTCTGTTCCGAGCCCGATTTTCCATGAGAGTGATTACTTTTGCCTATAATAACTAACTACTTATAATTCTTTTTATTTATAATCATGAAGAACCTAAAGACTTTAGTTGCAACGTTATTGTGCTTATTGCTCTCTTTCTCAATGAGTACGCAGGCTGTTGCTGAGAGTATTACTTCACCGAATGGGCATTTTAAACTGAATTTTTCAGTGAATGAAAAAGGTGAACCGGTCTATCAACTTTCTTACAAAGGAAAGGATGTCGTTAAACCCTCTAAGTTGGGTTTAGAACTTAAAGATGACCAGGGATTGATGGCCGGCTTTTCGTTGGCCGAAGCTAAAACATCAACGTTCGATGAAACGTGGGCGCCGGTATGGGGCGAGGTGAAACAGATACGCAACCATTATAATGAGTTGGCTGTGACATTGAGTCAAAAAGAACTGGAACGTGCCATCGTTATTCGTTTCCGTCTGTTCAATGATGGCTTGGGATTTCGCTATGAGTTCCCTCAACAGAAAAATTTAAATTATTTCGTTATCAAAGAGGAGCATTCGCAATTTGCAATGGCGGGTGATCATACGGCGTTCTGGATTCCAGGCGACTATGATACGCAGGAGTATGACTACACCAAGTCGAAACTTTCTGAAATTCGCAGATTGATGAAAAGTGCGGTGACCGAAAATGCGTCTCAACAGACCTTTTCTCCTACCGGTGTACAAACGGCTTTACAGATGAAAACGGCCGATGGCTTGTATATCAATTTACATGAGGCTGCATTGGTGAATTATGCGTGTATGCACTTGAATCTAGATGATAAGGCGATGGTCTTTGAATCTTGGTTGACTCCCGATGCTGTGGGCGATAAGGGGTATATGCAAACACCGTGTAAATCGCCTTGGAGAACGGTCATTGTGAGTGAAGATGCCCGTGAAATATTGGCTTCTAAAATGACTTTGAACTTGAATGATCCTTGTGCTTATAGTGATGTCTCATGGATCAAACCGGTGAAATATATTGGTGTTTGGTGGGAGATGATTACTGGTAAGGGGACTTGGGCTTACACCGATGATGTGTATTCAGTCAAACTGGGTGAAACAGATTATGCAAAGACTAAACCGAACGGTCGCCACTCTGCTAATAATGAGAAGGTAAAACGGTATATTGATTTTGCAGCTGCTAATGGTTTTGACCAAGTTTTGGTTGAAGGATGGAACGAAGGTTGGGAGGACTGGTTCGGTAAATCGAAAGATTATGTTTTCGATTTCGTGACTCCATATCCTGACTTTGATGTGAAGATGCTGAATGCTTATGCTAAGAGCAAAGGGGTGAAGATTATGATGCACCATGAAAGCTCTTCGTCGGTTCGTAACTATGAGCGTCACATGGATAAGGCGTATCAATTTATGGCCGATAATGGCTATAACGCTGTGAAGAGTGGCTATGTGGGAAATATCATTCCGCGTGGAGAACACCATTATAGCCAATATATCAACAACCATTATCTGTATGCCGTGAAGAAAGCGGCTGAGTATAAGATTTGTGTGAATGCTCATGAGGCGGTGCGCCCTACAGGCCTTTGTCGCACTTATCCTAACTTGATAGGCAACGAGTCTGCTCGTGGTACGGAATATGAAGCTTTTGGGGGGAACAAACCGTTCCACACTACTATCTTGCCATTTACGCGTTTAATTGGTGGCCCGATGGATTATACTCCGGGAATCTTTGACACGAAACTATCTTTCTTATCGGGCGATCACAGTTTTGTGCACACCACTTTGGCTAAACAGCTGGCGCTTTACTTAACGATGTATAGCCCTTTGCAAATGGCTGCAGATCTACCTGAAAGCTATGAACGGTACATGGATGCGTTCCAATTTATCAAGGATGTGGCTGTCGATTGGGATGAGAGCCAATACATTGAGGCGGAACCGGGCGATTATATCACGGTAGCTCGTAAGGCGAAGGGAACTAACAACTGGTTTGTGGGTGGTATAACCAATGAGAATCCGCGTCTGTCTACGTTTAAACTGGATTTCTTGGATGCCGATAAGGTTTATGTGGCTACTCTTTATGCCGATGGTAAAGATGCGGACTACATCAAGAACCCAACTTCTTATCAGATTAAAAAAGGATTGGTTACGGCTAAATCGAAAATATCTACACGCCTGGCTAGCAGTGGCGGGTTTGCGCTGAGCTTGATTGAGGCTACTAAAGCAGATAAGAAGAGCTTGAAGAAATTGAAATAAAAGGTATTTGATAGATAATATCGCTATAAAAGCCGTGAATTGCTTGGCAGTTCACGGCTCTTTTTATAACTTTACGGCATATAATCTGTCAAAATGTAAATTGTAAACCGATAAATCATAAATCAGATGACTTTAGTAGATCGCTTTTTAAAGTATGTAAGTTTCGATACACAGTCCGATGAACTGACAGGACTTACACCAAGTACTCCCGGGCAAATGGTGTTTGCACGCTATTTAAAAGAGGAGCTTGAAGGCCTTGGGTTGGAAGATATTTCACTCGATGAGAATGGCTATTTGTTTGCTACGCTTCCTGCTAATATGGATAAAGAAGTGCCCACAATAGGCTTTATCGCTCACATGGATACGAGTCCGGACATGAGTGGTAAAAATGTATCGCCTCGGATCGTCGAAAAGTATGAGGGGGGAGATATTGTGCTTTGTGAAGCCGATAAGATTGTGCTTTCGCCTGCACAGTTTCCTGAATTGCTCGATCATGTTGGCGAGGATTTAATTGTGACCGATGGTAAAACATTGTTGGGTGCTGATGACAAAGCGGGCATTGCGGAGATTATCTCTGCCGTGGTTTACTTGCAAGAGCATCCGGAGATTAAGCACGGAAAGATTCGTATCGGTTTTAATCCTGATGAGGAGATTGGTGCCGGTGCCGATAAATTTGATGTGGAGAAGTTCGGTTGTGAATGGGCGTATACGATGGATGGTAGCGAAGTGGGTGAGCTTGAGTTTGAAAACTTTAATGCTGCTGGAGCTAAAATTATCTTTAAAGGGCGTAATGTTCATCCGGGGTATGCTAAAGATAAGATGATTAACTCGATTCGTATCGCTAGCCATTTTATCGATCTGCTACCTCTAGAAGAGACACCAGAAAAGACGGAGGGCTATCAAGGCTTTTACCACCTGACTAATTTTCAAGGTGAGGTGGATCAAAGTACTTTGAGTTATATTATCCGTGACCATGATCGTGAAATTTTCGAGCAACGTAAAGTGGAGATGCAAAAACAGGTCGACAAGATTAATGCGTTGTATGGCGAAGGAACGGCTACTCTGCATTTGCGTGATCAGTACTACAATATGCGTGAGAAAATAGAACCGGTCATGCATATTATCGATACGGCTTTCGAGGCGATGAAGGCGGTTGGCGTAGAGCCTAATGTGAAACCGATTCGCGGCGGTACGGACGGGGCACGCTTGTCTTACAATGGGTTGCCTTGCCCGAATATTTTTGCAGGTGGACTTAACTTCCACGGGCGTTATGAGTTTGCTTCTAGACAGAATATGGAAAAAGCCATGCAGGTGATCGTTAAAATAACCGAGCTGGTGGCTTCAAAATAAATCATTAAACTAATATTAATACTTAACTCTTTTAATCATGAAAACCACTCCATTTACCGACAAGCACATAGCATTGGGTGCTAAGATGTGCGAGTTTGCCGGCTACAACATGCCGATAGAATATTCGGGTATTATCGATGAACATCTGACAGTTTGCCAAGCTGTGGGGGTGTTCGATGTTTCGCATATGGGTGAATTTTGGGTGAAGGGGCCACAGGCGCTTGCTTTTCTTCAGAAGGTGACGTCTAATAATGTGGCTGCATTGACACCCGGAAAAATCCAATACAGTTGTTTCCCTAATGAACAGGGCGGTATTGTAGACGACTTGTTGGTGTATCACTATGAAGCGGATAAGTATCTGTTGGTGGTGAATGCTGCTAATATCGAAAAAGACTGGAATTGGTGTGTGGCTCATAATACGGAGGGGGCTGTTTTGGAAAACTCTTCGGACAACATGGCTCAGCTTGCTATTCAAGGGCCTAAGGCGATTGAAGCTTTGCAGAAATTGACTGCTATCGATTTGTCGGAGATTCCTTATTATACCTTTAAGGTGGGTGAATTGGCTGGCGTTCAGAATGTGATTATCTCTAATACGGGGTATACTGGTGCCGGGGGCTTTGAACTTTACTTTTACCCGAATGAGGCGGACAAAATCTGGGACGCTGTTTATAAGGCAGGTGAGGAATTTGGCATTAAACCGGCTGGATTGGGTTCACGTGATACCTTGCGTTTAGAGATGGGTTTCTGTCTATATGGCAATGATATTGATGATCAGACTTCGCCTATTGAAGCAGGCTTGGGATGGATTACTAAGTTTGTCGATAATAAGCCATTCATTAATCGTCCGGAATTGGAAAGACAAAAGAATGAAGGAACTGAACGTAAATTGGTTGGCTTTGAATTGCTCGATCGGGGTATCCCCAGACATGGGTATGACTTGGTGAATACTGCCGGTGAAAAGATTGGTACGGTAACTTCTGGAACAATGTCGCCTATGCGCAAAATAGGTATTGGCATGGGATATGTCAAACCGGAATATGCCAAGGTGGGTACTGAAATAGGACTTGATGTTCGCGGCCGACAGTTGAAGGCTGTGGTGGTGCGTCCGCCGTTTAGAAAATAGGAAACCGAACTGCGTTGATAAGCGTGGTTGAAGTTCTAAAAAGAATCTAAAATCTCTGTCGACCGATTTAATCGGATGGCAGGGATTTTTTTTAGAACTTTTTGTTGGTTATACCACGCATTTAACTTATTTTTAGCATCAAAACAAAACAAGATGTCGCATTTGCCTACATTGATAGCCGATTTGGCTCTGATCCTGATCTGTGCCGGAGTCATGACTTTACTGTTCAAGAAGCTCAAACAGCCTCTGGTACTGGGGTATATTGTTGCCGGATTTTTAGCGAGTCCACACCTCTCTTTTACCCCTTCGGTAATAGATACGGCCAACATTAAGATTTGGGCAGACATCGGGGTTATCTTTTTATTGTTTGCTTTGGGGCTGGAGTTTAGCTTTAAGAAGATTCTAAAAGTGGGTGGAACCGCTATTATTGCTGCCTCCACCATTATGATTTGCATGATTTTCTTAGGTATTGGGATTGGTGTGGGTTTTGGTTGGCAACGGATGGATGCTCTTTTCTTGGGTGGAATGATTGCGATGTCTTCTACTACCATTATATATAAAGCATTCGATGATTTAGGACTCCGGAAAAAACAGTTTACGAGTTTAGTACTTAGTATTTTAATTTTGGAGGATATTTTAGCCATTGTGCTCATGGTGATGCTTTCGACTGTTGCTGTACGCAATAATTTTGAGGGTGCTGAGATGTTTGCGAGTATCGGTAAATTGCTCTTTTTTATCATTCTATGGTTTACTGTCGGTATTTTCTTGATTCCAAGTTTGTTAAAGCGCACTAAAAAATTGATGAGCGAAGAGACTCTTTTGATTGTCTCTTTGGCGCTCTGTTTTGGTATGGTCGTTTTGGCAGATCGTGTGGGCTTTTCAGCGCCATTCGGTGCATTTATCATGGGGACTATTTTGGCGGAGACTATCGAGGTGAAAAGCATTACCCGTTTAGTCAATCCGGTGAAGGACTTGTTCGGAGCAATCTTTTTTGTATCTGTTGGCATGATGGTAGATCCGGTTATGATAATGGAATATGGGTGGCCTATATTCGTTATCACCTTAGCTGTTATTATTGGTCAGGCTACCTTTGGAACTTTCGGCGTCCTTCTTTCTGGTAAACCTTTAAAGACTGCCATACAATGTGGGTTTAGCCTCACACAAATAGGAGAGTTTGCTTTCATCATCGCTTCGTTAGGTATAACCTTGGGGGTCACAAGTCATTTTCTGTACCCTGTGGTAGTTGCTGTTTCTGTGATAACCACTTTCTTAACTCCTTATTTTATCCAATTATCAGAACCGGTAGCCGAACGGTTCAACCGGCGGTTGCCCGAGTCTTGGCAGAATTTTTTCATGCGTTATTCTACGGGGTCACAGATTGTGGTAAATCATGAAAACCTGTGGCATAAGTTGCTATTGGCTCTATTTCGTATTGTGGTAGTTTATTCCATTATATCGGTGGCTATTATTTTGTTATCTTTCAGGTGGTTAGTTCCTTTTTTGACGCATGTCATTCCTGGGCTAGGAGGTGAATTACTTTCGGCAGTGATTATGATAGTTGTTATATCGCCATTCTTGCGTGCCATCATGGTGAAGAAAAATCATTCAGTAGAGTTTACCGCTTTGTGGAAAGAGAGTCGTGCCAATTGGGGGCCTTTGGCCTCTACCATTGTCTTGCGAGTTTTATTGGGTATTATTTTTGTGATGTTTATCTTAATCAAGTTGTTCCAACTCTCGGTTGGCTTAGTGGCTGGAATAGCTCTCTTTTTGGTAGCTTTGATGATTCTTTCGCGTCGGCTCAAACGTCAGTCTATACTGATCGAGCGCAAGTTCTTTAAAAACCTGAATTCTAGAGAAGCGCATGCCGAATACATGGGTGAACGACGGCCTAAATATGCCGGTTGTTTATTGACGCGCGATTTACATTTGGCCGATATGGAACTGCCTGGAGAATCCTCTTTTGGGGGTAAAACATTAATGGATCTTGACTTAGGAAAGAAATATGGGGTTCATGTGGTCTCTATTCTTCGTGGCAAACGGCGCATCAATATTCCCGATGGGAGTGTGCGGTTATTTCCGATGGATAAGATACAAGTTATTGGAACGGATGAACAACTCAATGTGTTAGGGCAAGATTTGGTCAAAGGTATTGCTTTAGAGGTGGAAAATTACGAAGAGAGCGAAATGACTTTGAAGCAGTTACTTATCGGTGAAGATTCTATTTTTTTAGGGCGTACTATTCAAGAGTCTGGCATTCGTGACAAGTACCGTTGCTTAATAGCTGGTATCGAACGAGGGGATGATTTTTTGGTTCTATTTAATGGCAATACCACCTTTTTAGTTGGCGATGTAGTTTGGCTTGTTGGTGAGACCACCAGTGTATATCGGTTGGCCGATACCAAGAGTGTCTGTTGAATCGTATAAGAAAGTGTGAAGGCGTAAAGTGAGTCTATCAATCCAATCACTTTACGCCTTCACACTTTAATCTTTAAAGTCAAAATCGAAATCAAAATCATCTTCCTCTTCCGGGACAAAGAAGTCATCCAAGTTCCGACGCTCTTTTTTCGTTGGCCGTCCAGTTCCCCTAGCACGGTCGATAAACCCACTTATTTTACTCATCTCCAATAATTCATATTGGTCAGGCGTTGTCACGTTTTCCATGACCTCAGGCACCAATTTAGCGCCAATGCGTTTCTCAATTGCTTGAAGAACCTTGAATGAGTAGGTGATTGGTGGTTTTCTTACTTGAATCACATCACCCGGTTTAATCATACGCGCAGCTTTAACCTGCGAATGATTGAGCGTTACGCGTCCTTTTTTGCAAGCTTCGGCAGCTATCGTACGAGTTTTAAAAATACGTACTGCCCACATCCATTTATCTATTCTCGCTTCAGGCATGCTAAGTCTCCTTTCTTCTTTATTCGAATGAATTATTTTTTATTAAACTGATTCATTGTAATATCAATGCCGGCTAAACAAAAACTTTTAATGATATCTCCAGCTATTTCTAAGCGTTCTTCCATTGTTTTCCAATCCTCGTCGGAGAAGGGACTGAGTACATAGTCCACTTGTCCTCCCCGTGGAAAATCACTGCCGATACCGAATTTCAAGCGGGCATAGTTTTGTGTGCCCAGTGTTGCTGCTATATGTTTCAAACCGTTATGTCCCGCATCACTGCCTTTACTCTTTAGGCGCAATGTTCCGAACGGTAGTGCTAAATCATCTACGATGATCAGGACATTTTCTAAAGGGATATTCTCTTTCTGCATCCAATAACGCAACGCCAAACCGCTTAAGTTCATGAATGTAGAGGGTTTGAGTAAAGTGATCTGTCGGCCTTTAACAGAAAAATTCGTTGTAAAGCCGTAACGTCCATCTTTAAAGTCGGCTTTATTGGCTTTAGCCAAAGCGTCTACCACCATGAAGCCAATGTTATGACGCGTTTCATGGTACTCAGGACCTATGTTGCCTAGGCCAACAATTAAATACTTTGTCATTCGTTAGGAGAATTTTAGATAATAAAAAAACAGATTAATGCATGGGGGCAGATTTTAATCTGCTTCCACTGCATTAATCTGCGTTTAGTTTTATTCTTATTGGGAATAAGTCGGATTATTTTCCGGCAGCAGCTGCTGCACCTCTTGCTGCACGAGTCAATTTAACCGCACAAACTACAGAGTCTTTTGCATTCAAAAGCTCAAGACCTTCAAAGCTAAGTTCGTTAACTTTGATTGTTTTTCCCAAACCTAGAGCAGAAACATTCACCATTAATTTCTCAGGGATCGTGTTATAACAAGCTCTTACTTTCAATTTACGCATTTGCAAAGCCAACTTACCACCGGCTTTAACACCTTCAGCTAAGCCTTCCAATTGTACAGGAACCTCGATAGTAATCGGGTTAGCCTCATTGATTTGCATAAAGTCAACGTGCAAGATGCTATCCTTAACCGGGTGGAATTGGATGTCTTTCAAGATTGCCTTTACTGTTTTGCCATCAATGTCTAAGTCTACAATATAGATATGTGGTGTGTAAACCAAGTTACGTAACCCTTCTACAGGTACGACGAAATGAACTGGTTCTTCTACCCCATAAAGTACACAAGGTACTTGGCCGTTGTTACGCATTGCTTTTAAAGCTCTTGCTTGCTCTGAAGAGCGTTCTGCAATTGTTCTTGCAGCTCCTTTTACTTCAATTGTTCTCATTTTAATAATGTGTTACTCTAAATTAAGTGATTTTATTGCCTAATTCACCATCACACGATGTGGATTATCCACACGATGCTGCAAAAAAGCGGTGCAAAATTATGATTTATTTTTGAATAATCAAAGCAAGAACCCTTTAAAAGTCTATGTCTATTTTGATTTCCTCTTCTAAAGGAGTCGATGGAGACTCAGGAAAATCAGTATAGTCTGTCTTTTTTCCAGGTTGGTTTTCATTAATAAACTCGATCGTTTGACTTAAGCCGGTGGTGAACTTCTCAAAATCCTCCTTATATAAGAAGATCTTGTGCTTCTCGAAATTAACCTGCGACTCTTCTCCTTCTCCAGTGATAACCTTTTTGCTCTCTGTTATCGTTAGAAACATCTCATCTTTACGATTCTTTTTCACATCAAGATAATAAATACGTTTTCCTGCTTTTATTGCTTTAGAAAACACAATCTCTTTGTCACTCATCTCTGCACTTAGTTTCTTTTTAAATTCTTCCATATCAATCAATCCATTTATAATCGGGCTCAAAATTGACTATTTTTTTTAAACTGTCAAAAGAAAATCGCTATAGAATGAAATTGTCGATTAAAAAATGTGATTTATTTGCGAAAAGTCGCTAAAAATATCTACTTTTGCAGTTCCATAATAACAGTATTAAATAGAATTATGATCAACAGAGTTCTTATTCGTCTTAAGATTATACAAATCGTGTTTGCCTATTATCAAAACGGCAGTAAAAATCTAGACTCAGCGGAGAAAGAGTTATTTTTCAGCCTTTCAAAAGCTTATGACCTTTACAATTATTTGTTATTGCTCATGGTAGCAGTAACTGAGTATGCTCAAAAACGTATTGATGTGGCTAAGGCTAAGTATGCCCCTTCTAAAGACGATTTATCTCCAAACATGAAGTTTGTTGAAAATAAATTCGTGGCCCAATTAGAAGTGAATGTTCAGCTGAATCAGTTCATGTCTAATCAGAAACGGACTTGGGATAATGAACAAGACTTTGTCAAAGGGCTCTTTGAGAAAATTATCTCTTCGGACATTTACAAAGAGTATATGGATGCTAACGACAATAGCTATGAAGCCGATCGTGAGTTGTGGCGGAAGTTATATAAAGCGTTTATCTTTAATAATGAAGAATTAGATGTTGTCCTCGAAGATCAAAGTTTATACTGGAATGACGATAAAGAGATTGTAGATACGTTTGTACTCAAGACCATTAAAAGATTTGATTCAAAAAAGGGTGCCGCACAAGAATTATTGCCGGAATTCAAAGATGATGAAGATCAGGAATTTGCTCGTCGCCTATTCCGTCGGACTATTCTGAATGCTGATTATTACCGCCATTTGGTGAGTGAGAATACGAGAAACTGGGATTTTAGTAGAATCGCTTTTATGGATGTAATCATTATGCAGACTGCTTTGGCCGAGATTCTTTCTTTCCCTAATATCCCGGTTAGTGTATCGCTTAATGAGTATGTGGAGATTGCAAAGCTTTATAGTACTTCGAAGAGTGGTGGTTTTATTAATGGTACATTGGATACAATTGTTAATCAATTAAAAAAAGAAGGTAAGTTGGCTAAAAACTAATATCTTTGTTTTAAATCTAACTAGTAAGAAATAAAATTAATTATTTATGAATTTATTGACTGTATTTATGCAAGCTCCGGCTCCTATGGGTGGCGGGAATATGATGTGGTTTGTTTTGATAGGTATGTTTGTTATCATGTATTTCTTCATGATTCGTCCTCAAAACAAGAAACAAAAGGAGATTAATAATTTTCGTAAGTCTTTGCAGGTAAATCAACAGGTGGTTACAGCTGGTGGTATCTTTGGTACCATCAAGGAAATCACTGATACGTATGTGGTTGTTGAAGTAGCCAATAACGTAAGAATTAAAATCGATAAGAATTCGATCTTTGCAGACTCTACAGCTGTGAATAATCAGCCGAAGTAAATAAGGAATAGAAGCTTATGCCTGTTCGTAGGAAAAGTAAATATGCTTATTTAAATATATCCAAAAAGATTAAAAACTTTCTACTGAGTGATAATAGTAGAGAGCTTTTAATCTTTTTGCTTTTTTTTGTGGTCGCTTCTGGTTTCTGGTTAATTCAAACATTGAATAATGATTATGAAACGGATTTGGCCATTCCTGTGAAGTTGATTAATGTGCCCGACAATGTGGTATTGACCTATGAACCAGCTAGTACTTTACTGGTTAGAGTTAAAGATAGGGGGACGATTCTGCTTAATTATAGACTTGGAAAAACATTCTTCCCTATTCAAATTGATTTTAAAGCTTATAAGCAACGAAATAATCTGATTCGGATTTATGCCAATCAGTTGGAAAACCAAGTGCTTAGTCAGCTTAATCTTTCAACAAAACTTTTGGCTATAAAGCCCGATACGTTAGATTATATCTATTCAATGGGGCGTTCGAAAAAAGTGCCTGTTCATTTTGGTGGTACCGTTAAGGCTGGGAATCAATATTACATTTCTGATACTGTTTGTTCGCCTGAATCTGTTTTGGTTTATGCGCCTCCAGGGGTTTTAGATACCATTACAAAGGTCTATACAGAAAGATTATTTCTGGATAATTTAGTCGATACGGTTCGGCAGTCCATTGCTCTTAGGTCGACTAAAGGGGTGAAATTTATTCCTGATCGAGTTCATCTCACTTTTCCTGTGGATGTTTATGCCGAGAAAACGGTTGATGTCCCACTGAATGGAGTTGATTTTCCGCCTGGAAAAGTTTTAAGAGCTTTCCCGTCGACGGTACAAGTCACTTTTCAAGTTGGCGTAAGTCGGTTTCGGCAGATTGATGCAGATGACTTTGTGATTAATGTCTCTTATAAGGAGTTGATGACGCTTGGGAGTGAAAAATATAAAGTCAGACTACAAAGCTGGCCTAGAAACATTACTTTGATGCGGATAGCACCAGAAAAAGTTGATTTTTTAATCGAACAAATATCGACAGAATGACTCTTAGAATAGCGATAACAGGTGGCATCGGTAGTGGTAAAAGCGTGGTCTCTAAGCTGTTGGAGATTCTTGATATACCAGTTTATATTGCAGATGATGAATCGAAACGCTTAACTCATCATGACTCTGCTATCCGAGAAGGCTTAATCTCACTTTTGGGGGAGGAGGTTTACGATCATGATGGACGTTTAAATCGAGAACTCTTAGCCTCTTATTTATTTGCTTCTTCAGAGCATGTCCAACAAATAAATCAACTAATTCATCCTCGTGTGAGGGCGCATTTTCAAGATTGGGTCATTGGGCAGACTTGTAAACCCTTTGTTGGTTTAGAATCTGCCATCCTTTATGAGGCTGGTTTTGAAAGAGAAGTCGATTTTGTGGTGATGGTTTATGCCCCTCTAGAAGTAAGAGTAGAGCGTGCTATTCTGCGCGATCAAGTCTCACGGGAACAGGTTCTGAAAAGAATTCAATCCCAAATGCGTGATGAAGAGAAACTCGAAAAAGCCGATTATATCATTTATAATGATGGAGAAAGGGCGTTAATTCCACAGGTTTTGGATTTAATTGCTTTTCTATCTAAAAAATATGATTACCTTTGTTCCGCAAAAAAATAAATTAATAACAAAAGTAATATACTATGTTGAAAACTATCTTGTCCATCTCCGGTAAACCGGGATTATATAAGCTTATTTCTCAAGGAAAGAATATGCTAATTGTTGAATCGATTAGTGCAGATAAGAAACGTTTACCAGCTTATGGTAATGAGAAAATTATCTCTTTGGCAGATATAGCGATGTATACCGATGACGCTGAAGTGCCTTTGGGTGAGGTACTAGATTCAATTAAAGCGAAAGAAAACGGTGCAGTCGCTTCTATTGATCCTAAAAAGGCAACGTCAGATGACTTGCGTCAATATATGACAGAGATTTTACCTGATTATGATCGGGATAGAGTGTATGTAACAGACATTAAGAAATTAATAACTTGGTACAACACGTTAGTAACTAACGGCATTGATTTATTTAAATCAGAAGAGAGCGCTGAAGAGGCTTCGGTAGAAGAATAATCTACTTCTGTCCTATAATGAAACAAAAAAAGCGTGGAGAGCTGCCTTATAACATAAGGGATTGCTCTCCACGTTTTTTGTTTCTTTATCTTTCTATGTTTCTTTTTAGTTAATTCCTAAAAACTAATCGATCAGCTTCGGCATCTACTAAAATAGGTTTACTCCGATCTATTTCTTGTGATAAAAGCTTTTTAGACAAGTCGTTAAGCAAATAACGCTGTATGGCTCTTTTAACAGGTCGTGCACCAAACTCTGGATCGTAACCCACTTTCGATAAGAAATCTAAAGCCTGTTCAGTGAGTTCGAGGCTGACACCATTCTCTTGAAGCATCTGTTGTACGCCTTGAATCTGTAAAAGGACAATCTTTTTAATCTCTTTTTCAGTGAGTGGCAAGAACATAATCGTTTCATCGATCCGGTTCAAAAACTCTGGGCGGATGTTTTTCTTAAGCATACTCATCACTTCTTGCTTAGTCTCTTCGATCACTTGCTCTTTGTTGGCGCTAGTTACTTTTTCCATTTGACTTTGGATATAACTGCTCCCCATATTGGAGGTCATGATAATGATGGTATTCTTAAAGTTGACCAAGCGTCCTTTATTGTCCGTTAGTCTACCGTCATCAAGAACTTGAAGCAGGATATTGAATACATCCGGATGCGCTTTTTCTATTTCATCGAATAGCACTACTGAGTAGGGTTTGCGACGGATCGCTTCAGTTAGCTGACCACCCTCGTCGTAACCAACATATCCCGGAGGCGCTCCGACCAATCTAGAAACACTATGCTTCTCCTGATACTCACTCATATCAATCCGTGTCATCATCGTCTCATCATCGAACAAGTATTCGGCTAAAGCCTTACCCAGTTCTGTTTTACCAACCCCTGTGGTACCCAAGAAGATAAACGAACCAATGGGACGTTTAGGATCCTGTAGACCTGCACGACTACGTCGGATGGCGTTTGCTACCGCTTCAATGGCTTCGTCTTGACCAATTACCCGTTCGTGAAGTTCATCTTCTAGGTGCAGTAACTTATCCTTCTCACTTTGCAGCATTTTGTTGACCGGTATTCCTGTCCAGCGTGAAACCACATCTGCTATATCTTCGGCGTCGACCTCCTCTTTGATCATTGCTGCATCACCCTGCATGGCATGAAGTTCTTTTTGTGTCTCTTCAATCTCCTGATTAAGTGCTTGTAACTTGCCATAACGAATTTCGGCCACCTTACCATAATCGCCTTCTCGTTCAGCTTTTTCCGCTTCAAACTTCAGGTTTTCAATCTCGACCTTGCATTGTTGGATTTTGTCCATGAGTGTCTTCTCGCTTTGCCATTTCGCCTTATAAGATTTCTCCTGCTCTTTCAGTTCAGCCAATTCTTTGGCCAATAGCTGCAGTTTGGGTTCGTCATTCTCCCGCTTAATAGCCTCGCGTTCAATTTCTAACTGTTTGATCTTACGCGATATCTCATCCAACTCTTCCGGGACAGAATCTACTTCCATACGCAGTTTAGCTGCCGCCTCGTCCATCAAGTCGATAGCCTTGTCCGGCAAAAAACGATCGGTGATGTATCGGTTACTCAATTCCACAGCGGCAATAATCGCATCATCTTTAATCCGGACATGGTGATGATTTTCATACCGCTCCTTTAATCCACGTAAAATCGAGATGGTGCTTAGCGTGTCAGGTTCATTGACCAAGACTATTTGGAAACGCCGTTCGAGCGCTTTATCTTTCTCGAAATATTTCTGATATTCATCCAGTGTGGTGGCTCCAATAGACCGAAGTTCGCCACGTGCCAGTGCCGGTTTGAGGATGTTTGCTGCATCCATGGCACCTTCACTCTTGCCAGCTCCAACGAGCGTGTGAATCTCATCGATAAATAAGATAATCTCGCCTTCTGCCTTTTTGACTTCGTTGACAACCGATTTCAGACGTTCTTCGAATTCCCCTTTGTATTTAGCACCCGCCACTAAAGCACCCATGTCCAATGAATAGACCTGTTTGTTTTTGAGGTTCTCAGGAACATCTCCTCTTAAAATACGATGCGCTAATCCTTCCACGATGGCTGTTTTGCCAGTACCCGGTTCACCAATTAAAATGGGATTGTTCTTCGTTCGGCGACTCAGGATTTGTAAGACCCGTCTGATCTCCTCATCACGTCCGATAACTGGATCTAACTTCCCATTACGTGCTGCTTCGTTGAGGTTAATAGCATATTTCTCAAGTGCTTGATACGTCTCTTCGCTCGATTGTGACGTTACTTTAGCCCCTTTGCGAAGCTCATTGATAGCCAAACGAAGCTCTTTTTCGGTTACTCCTGCATCTTTTAAAATTGTAGCAACCGTACTTTTTACAGTGAGTAATGCCAACAATAAATGTTCCAATGATACAAACTCGTCGCCCATCTCCTTGGCATACTGTGTTGCTTTTTGGAGCACCTCGTTACTTTCGCGGTTCAAGTAAGGTTCTCCTCCCGAAGCTCTTGGGAGCGACTCCACCTGCTTGTCGGTAACCACGACTATTTGTTGCCCGTTTACGCCCAATTTTTGGAAGATAAAGTTGGTCACATTTTCGCCTACTTTCATCACTCCCGATAAGAGGTGTGCCGGGTCAATCACTTGTTGGCTTCTAGCTTGAGCGCTATTTAAAGCCTCTTGTACAGCCTCCTGTGATTTAATTGTAAAATTGTTAAAGTTCATATGTTTTCTCCTTTCTTATTTTCATAAAGTTTGTTGCCTAGTAAGGCTCAAATCTTTTGCCAAAGAATGAATCTGTCAAATCGTCTTGATTCTCAGACTATTATGTGCCAGTTTGTCTTTCTTTATAAACAAATACTGCCGTATCTTCAGGTATAAATGCTTTTGAGTTCCGCTTTTAGCGTTTAGATTTCAGAGCAAGCGGCTAGAAAGAAACAAGCATAAATGTTCGAGGTCTAAAAGGAAAGTTGTATCTTTATCGACTGTAATACATGATTAAAAGTAACTAAGATGAATGATACAAGTAAGATAAAGCTATCAGAAACAGTTGTTATAATAGACGCTGCTTTTTTGAACTTTGTAATAACCGATTTGAAGGCTTATTTTGAACACACTTTAAACAGAACGCTGCAAGAGATTGATTTGTCCATGTGGGTTACCTACCTTATGCTAGATGCCGGCATTACAGAAGGGCGCAACGAGATGCAGTTCCTATTTGTTTATGACGATGCTTCAGCCAAGCTTGCTCATTGCACCCCCAATGATCTACGAACAGAACTAAATGGAGTGGCTTTTAAAAACGGTTATGGCGAGTATGCCTTTGTAGGCGTACCTTGTGAAGAGTTAGTCTCTCGCGAAGATCTATTTTTAGATTTACTGGCGATAACGGCCGATTCTGCTGATGTTAAGCGCATGGTGGTCATTTCGTTCAATGAAGAGTATGGCGATAAAGTAACCAAGCAGCTTAGTAAGATAGAACATAAGAGCATTTTACAGTTCCGAATGAATGAGCCTGAGACCCCTGTTAGTTATACTTGGGATATGCTTGCTTTCTCAGTGATGCAAGCTTTGGGTATTCGCTCAGATGAGCTGTAATTGCGAGTCTATTCATCTTTAAAAAAAGAATACGGTGTCTGATTTCCGACTGAAAGTTTTTCAAAGTGTAGCGAAGAATTTGAGTTTTACCAAAGCTTCGCAAGAACTGTTTGTCAGTCAGCCAGCTATAACCAAGCATATTCAGGAACTTGAAGCGACTTATCAGACCCGTTTGTTCGACCGTCAAGGCGGGAAGATCTCTTTAACAGAAGCTGGCACTTTGCTTTTGGAACATACAGAGCGTATTTTGGACGACTATAAAAAGTTGGCTTACGAAATGCACCTACTCCATCATGAGTACATCAGTGAACTTCGGTTGGGGGCTAGCACCACGATAGCACAATACGTCATTCCGCCTTTGTTGGCTGGTTTTATCAGTAAATTTCCTCAGGTGAATCTTTCTTTGATGAATGGCAACTCACGAGATATAGAAGCCGCTTTGCTAGAAAATCGGATTGACCTAGGCTTGGTTGAAGGCGTTTTCCGACTTTCCGGTTTAAAATACACACCCTTTTGGCGCGATGAACTAGTAGCAGTGGTACGTACCAGTAATCAATTGAAGTTACCTGATGAAATAACTCCGGAGGATCTACAGCACATTCCGTTAGTTCTTCGTGAGCGAGGTTCCGGTACGCTTGATGTTTTTGAGCGTGCCCTATCTCACCATAACATTAAATTATCGGCTCTACCCGTTTTGATGTATTTGGGGAGTACAGAAAGTATTAAACGTTTTATAGAACAGACCGATTGCTTGGGTGTTGTCTCTATTCGGTCAGTAGCTCGAGAGTTGGCGAGCGGTCTTTTGCAAGTGATCGAACTAAAAGGCATGTCGATGATGCGTGAGTTTAGTTTTGTTCAGTTGCAAGGAGAGGAGGGAGGCTTACCGGAAGTCTTTATGCGGTTTGCTTCCAATTATAACGAAAAGTTATAAGTCATAAATAGATACAATTGGTGGGGCTTTATGAATTAATGTATCTTTGCGCCATCAAAAAAATAACAGTAAAAAGATACAGACTTATGATTACAACAGTTTCCAGAACCTTACAGACCAACAATAAGTTAATTTATGTTGGCCTTTTATCCACTTTGGTGTTCTTCCTATTTCTCGATTACATTCCAGGCATGCAGACGTGGGCTGCTTGGGTAACCCCACCAGTTGCCCTCTTTGTTGGCCTTTTATTTGCCCTACTTTGTGGGCAAGCCCATCCCAAGTTCAATAAGAAAACGTCCAAATACTTGCTTCAATACTCCGTGGTAGGCTTAGGGTTTGGTATGAATCTGCATACCGCTTTAGCCTCAGGTAAGGAAGGAATGGAATTTACTATTATCTCCGTTGTGGGCACCTTGCTCATCGGTTGGTTTATCGGGCGTAAGCTTTTTAAAATAGATAAAAACACCTCTTATTTAATCAGTTCGGGTACGGCTATATGCGGTGGAAGCGCCATTGCAGCTGTGGGTCCTGTGCTGAAAGCCAAAGATAGTGAGATGTCTGTAGCACTCGGTACTATCTTTGTTTTGAATGCGATTGCTCTTTTTATCTTTCCAACTATCGGGCACATGCTCGACATGACACAACACCAATTTGGTACTTGGGCAGCCATAGCTATTCATGATACGAGCTCGGTGGTGGGAGCTGGAGCAGCCTATGGTGAAGAAGCACTGAAAATTGCAACGACTATTAAACTGACTCGGGCGTTGTGGATCATTCCGGTAGCTTTTGCAACCTCCTTCATTTTTAAGAATAGGGGACAGAAAATAAGTATTCCTTGGTTTATTTTCTTTTTTGTTCTTGCTATGGTTGTTAACACCTATTTTTTAGGCAGTGTCCCTCAGTTTGGGATAGTCATTAATGAACTAGCGCGGAAAACACTTACGATAACGATGTTTTTCATTGGTGCGTCGCTCTCTCTTGATGTGCTTAAAAGTGTAGGCATAAAGCCTTTAATACAAGGCGTTTTACTTTGGGCGGTAATCAGTGTTAGCACACTAATCTATATTTATTACTTTGCATCATAAGTTTAATGGGGAGGATCTGCCAATTTTGACACATCCTCCCCATTAAACTTATGATAGTCTCTTTTAAATCTCTTCTTTCGACTGATCGATGGGTTTAGTTTCGACCTTTGGAGTTGTTACTTTTCCCCCTTTTTCCATTTTTATCTTGAGTCCTTTGAGTTTATTCAAACTCTTGGAATCTTTTAATTTTTCTAACTTTTTTAAGTCTTTCAGATCCTTCAGATTCTCTAAACCTTTTAGATCCTTTAAATCATCCGCATCGAAATCAAAATCGAAATCGAAATCGAAATTAAAATCTTTAATATCTGGGAGTTCAATATTGTCCAAAGCCGCTGTGAGCTGTTCTTTGTCGAAATGGAAGTGGTAACTCGTATCTTGGCTTTTGGCTATATTCTGTATATCTTTTAGACTGAAATCACCGATCAGTGAAATGAATTTAAGTGTCGCTGCTCCATCAGTAATCATAACCAACTCTTTGACTTTATTACCTTTACTTTTAATGTAAAAGCTAGAGCTTGATACGGTACTTTTTTGTTTCATCAATAATTCATACTTTTCACTTGCTATGAATTTATTCAAATCTTGACGTAACTCTTTTTTTATGCTGGCGTCTCGGGTCGATATAATGTACACACCATCGAGTTGCCCTGCCATTTTGCCGATGTAAACATCGCCGGCGAATACGCTCGATTGCATATCAATCATGGCTTTTGAAATATAAACCGACGAGACACTGCGCATCTCATTGTATTTATCAAAAATCTTGTTCTGTGCATTAATAGACAAGCAGAGGATTAATGCAGCTAAGCTGAGTAAGAAGCGGTTTGTTTTCATAACTATTTTATTTCTTTTTGTACATCCTTATTGACTTTACGAATCTCTTTTTGTGATTTTTCTACTTCTTCAATCCCACTATTTAATTCGGTGGAGACCTCGACTAACGCTGATTGAAGAATTTGGCAGACAGCTTCTTGGGGAACTTGGGGTTGTGCTGGTACTTTAGGACCCAACGAGTCCATGAAGTAACCAAGGCCAAGTGCTACTACCAGCATAGCAGCTATGCTGCTCCCCCAGAACAAAAAGCGTTTTTTTCTCGAAGAACTCATGGGACGCTCTTTGGCAGCTTCTCGGTCTATGAGTTCAGAAAGACGGTTCTCTAGTTGTTCTGGAGCATTAGGTCTTTCTTTTTTTCTAAGGCTAAGAATTAAACGTTTATCCATTTTCAAATAAAGCGGCACCTCTTCTTTTTCTAGAAAGTTCCTTAAGGCCTCTTCTTGGCTCAGGGTTGTTTGCCCCTCATAAAAATCGGCTATGCTCTTTTTAACGTCATCGATAGTCATACTGGTTTAGTTTTTGAAATTGTTCACGAATTTGTTTTCTAGCTCTAGATAATAATACGCGTATATTGACCGCTTTTAATCCGGTTATTTTTTCTATTTCATCGAACGAACACTCCTTCATGTCTCGCAACACCACGATTTGTTGTTGCTGTTGGGGCAGTTGGGCTATGAGCGTTTTGACGTGATGCGCATCATCTTTAAGCTCTAGGTCGTCTGGGCAACTACTCTGGCAGACAGCCGTTAGATCCATTGTTTGTCTACTTAGATTATATTTCCCAGATCGTAAAACATCATAACACATATTCTTTAGCAGTGTCACACTAAACGCTTCAGGGTTACTGATCAGAGTCAGTTCCTTGCGTTTGTTCCATAGCTTTAAGTAAGCCTCCTGGACCAAGTCTTCTGCATCCGATTCGTTCTCCAAAAATTGGAAAGCGATGTGGTACAGTTTGCGGTGAAAAGGGAGGAACTCTTTTTTAAACTGTTCAGCGTCCATTAACTCGTGTTTTCTGTTTGATGATTATACTCTTTAGACGTTGTATCTTTCATCTTGTTACAAAGATCGGAAAAAAAAGTTTTATCCACTTCTCTATACATGAAAAAAGGGGATGTGTCGGTTTTGACACATCCCCGTAATTCAGACTTACTTGGCGTTACAGAGATTTGACAGGAATACAGATGTCAACGATAAACTTATGCTCCAAGTGTTCGTTGTAGTCATTGTGATAGTATTCATAAGTTGGGCTATCGGCTGGTTGATAACCACTTTCTGTGAGCCAAGAGCACATGGTGTTCCAAGCTTGTTCAAACTCTGTTTCTTTAATTTCGAAATGGCCGACTGCATATTTCCCAGCTGGAACAGTCGACTTGCCGATCTCTCCTTCTACTTTAACCTCCCCTTTGACGATAAGGCTAGCATCTTGGCGCACTTTCTCGATCGATGTGATGGAAGGATCGTCGTGATAGACCGTTACGGTTTTACTTTCGGGTGTGACCAATCCGCGTGGTCCAGCCCAGCGGAAGAGCTTTTCGTACGCCTGTCCTATTTCGTTGAATGGTCCCATGTGGCGACAATAGATTAATTTTAACTCAGGCATTTGCTTCACTTCAATTGTTGTGTCCATAATAATTAATTGTTTAAATTCGACACTGCAAAGTTGGTTATTTACTGATTGAAAATGTTTGCCGATCTTGCTCACTGCTTTGCCATTCTTGCTATATCGGATACCATCTTTAATAAAGATAGCTTTTTCTTGCTCTCTGAATGCTTTGGTGGTTAGCCCAAAATGAGATTTAAACGCCCGACTAAAAGATGATGCGTTGGTAAAACCACATTGAAAGGCGATATCACCCACTAGCGTTTTAGGATTGTCGTACAGTAATTGAGCACTCTTTTCAAGTCTGATGCGCAAAACGAAATCGTTGGGTGTTTCGCCTACGATGTAGCTAAAAATGCGATGAAAATGGTAAGGCGAGAAAGAGGCAATCTCTGCCATAGTTGTTAGGTTCATCTGTTGGCTCAGATGGTGTCCGATATAATCCATTACACGGTTGATGCGTGCGATGTATGCTTGTTTGCTTAGTTCTTTAGAGTCCATTGAGTAAAAATACAAAAAAAAGCGGCTGTGCTCTTTGCAAATCTTGCTTATTTAATTGGTTTTCGGACTGATTCGATTTAGATCAGTCCGAAAACCCGGTGGGTCTGTTCCATTTAAACAACTGGTTGACTTGATCTGAAAAAGACCGACTCAACCGGAAAAAGTGGCACACTAATGGCTTAGAAATAAAGAATTAGCCTGAAATAAAGTAGATTTATGACTTTATTCCGGCATTATTAAGCGGAGATAACCCTTTAATAAACAGACATTTCGCTAGAGTTAAGTCATATCTCCCTTTCTTTTCTACACTTCACCTGCATGAAGTGTACACTTCACCTGCATGAAGTATACACTTCACCTAGGTGAAGTATAGTAAAATCTGCTCTTTTCGGACTTAACCTAACGGTGATAAAGACTTAAGTTAACCATTCATCCCATTAAAACAGGCTCGATTTTACTCCAAAGTCCGTGATTAGCACTCGTATGAACTTGATGCATGCGCTCTAAAGTATGTGTGTTATCGGCAATGCGCCGTTTTTTACGGGTGAGTCTTTTAAAGCTGATAAAACGAAGAGAGGCAAATTTCTAAGTAGAAATTTGCTTCTCTTAAGGGTGGCCAATGGGTTTCGAACCCACGACCTTCGGAACCACAATCCGACGCTCTAACCAGCTGAGCTATGGCCACCATGTTTGTTTTTCTCTAATGCGATGCAAAGATAGGTATTATATTTAAAACTGCAAACATTCAGCGCATTTTTTTCTAAAAAAAGGTTTCTTTTA
>RZZX01000033.1 GCA_009929715.1 Bacteroidia bacterium | reverse complement strand
ATACTTCACCTAGGTGAAGTGTATACTTCACGCAGGTGAAGTGTATACTTCATGCAGGTGAAGTGTACACTTCATGCAGGTGAAGTGTAGAAAAGAGAGACAGATATGACTTAACTCTTGCGAGATACCTACTTATCAAAGGCTTATCTCCGCTTAATAATGCCGAGATTAAGTCGATAACCCGCTTTATTTCGGACAAACCAAATCATTCGTTCACAACTAAAAACGGTCCTACCTTGGAATCAACTGCCGCTTTAAGCAACGATTCCACCATCGTACAACCGATAAGTTTGCATCAGCTAATTTATACCTGATAAGAGACTTAGGAATCCCATTATTTTTACGTGAGCAGGAACAGATGAAAAACCAGCAAACTGAGCGTCAGAGCGCATACGACCCATCGTATTTGTCATACCATAAGAAGCAGGACCTGCAGCCACATCAGACTTTTTAACCTTCTATTAATCAACATTATAATAACGAAACACATGCTCCTATTAATAAGCAAAAGAACGAATGATCAAAAAGTAGAAATATTATTGAAGCCTATCCATAAGTTAGTTGAGTTGGCAAATGAGATTAGCTCTTCGATTTGCCTTCTCTTATAGCTCTCTGTTGGTTCAAGCGTTCCTGTTGCTTCTTTGCTTCTTCTAACGATGCAGGCTGCTTGCTCCAAGAAGCTATCGATTGGCGAGTACGCTCTATCCATTGCTTGTGGAATTCGTTGATATATTCCATAATTTGTTATGATTATGATTAGATGCAAATGTAGCTATTTTCTTTGTACTTAACAATATTCTGGGATATAATTCATGATTTCATCATTCAGCACACAAATACAACTCTTTTTCGCCAATTAACCAACTAACGCAAGTGCTATTTATTTAATAATCAAAACAATATAATTATCCATAACATTGCTCAAGCAAGTCGGATTTTAGCCTGCTTCAACCTTTTAAATCGATCATCCCAAACCCTAAATGACAGGTAAAACAGGGTATCCTAAGCTGCCATCTACTTCAAATGGCCACAAATAAAAAAACTCCTGCAACCCAAAGGCTACAGGAGTTTATCTATATAAAGTAATCTAGATTACTTGCTCAAAGCTTGAGAGATATCTACCGCACAAGCTACTGTACAACCTACCATCGGGTTGTTACCGATACCTAGGAATCCCATCATTTCTACGTGAGCAGGAACAGATGAAGAACCAGCAAACTGAGCGTCAGAGTGCATACGACCCATCGTATCTGTCATACCATAAGAAGCAGGACCAGCAGCCATGTTGTCCGGGTGAAGTGTACGACCAGTACCACCACCTGAAGCAACAGAGAAATAAGCCTTACCAGCTAGCATTCTCTCTTTCTTATAAGTTCCAGCAACCGGGTGTTGGAAACGAGTAGGGTTAGTAGAGTTACCAGTAATAGAAACATCTACACCTTCTTTCCACATAATCGCTACACCTTCACGAACATCATCAGCACCGTAACATTTTACTTTAGCACGAGGACCGTCTGAATAAGCAATTTCACGAACCACTGTCAATTCACTTGTATAGTAATCAAACTGAGTTTGAACATAAGTAAAGCCATTGATACGAGAGATGATCTGTGCAGCATCTTTACCCAAACCGTTCAAGATACAACGCAAAGGTTCTTTACGTACTTTGTCTGCTTTAGCAGCAATTTTAATAGCACCTTCAGCAGCAGCGAATGACTCGTGACCAGCCAAGAAAGCGAAACATTTAGTCTCTTCGCGTAACAACATAGCAGCCAAGTTACCGTGACCGATACCAACGTTACGATCGTCGGCTACAGAACCTGGGATACAAAATGCTTGCAAACCGATACCGATCGCTTCAGCAGCTTCAGCAGCGTTCTTACAACCTTTCTTCAATGCAATAGCAGTACCTACAACGTAAGCCCATTTAGCATTTTCGAAACAGATAGGTTGAGTCTCTTCACAAGTCTTATAAGGATCGAGACCATAAGATTCGCAGATAGCGTTTGCTTCTTCGATGTCCTTAATGCCGTTTTCGTTCAACGCAGCAATGATCTGTTTGATACGACGGTCTTGGCTTTCAAATTTTACTTCTCTAATCATTATTTCTTCCTCCTTATATTATTCGTGACGTGGATCAATATGTTTAACAGCACCTTGCTCAGCAGTGAAACGTCCGTATGTACCGGTTACTTTCTTCAAAGCTTCGTTAGCATCTGTACCTTTCTTAATCTCATCCATGAACTTACCCATGTGTACGAATTCGTAACCACAGATTTCATCGTTCTTATCAAGCGCAATGCGGCTGATGTAACCTTCGGCCATCTCCAAGTAACGAGGACCTTTAGCCAAAGTACCATACAAGGTACCAACCTGACTACGCAACCCTTTTCCTAAGTCTTCCAAACCGGCACCGATCAACAAACCACCTTCAGAGAAAGCCGATTGTGTACGTCCGTAAACGATTTGCAAGAATAATTCACGCATGGCTGTGTTGATCGCATCACATACTAAGTCTGTATTCAATGCCTCAAGGATGGTTTTTCCCGGAAGAATCTCAGAAGCCATTGCAGCAGAGTGAGTCATACCAGAACAACCGATCGTCTCGATCAATGCTTCTTGAATAACGCCTTCTTTCACGTTAAGAGTCAGCTTACAAGCCCCTTGTTGAGGAGCACACCAACCGATACCGTGTGTCAAACCTGAAATATCAACAATCTCTTTTGATTTTACCCATTTGCCTTCTTCGGGTATGGGAGCCGGTCCGTGATTAGGACCTTTCTTTACAACACACATGTGTTCCACTTCGTGTGAATAAGTCATAATTAGCTCTTTTTTTAATGATATAATTTAAAATGTAGTCACAATTCTCTAATTCGCTCGCAAAGGTAGTCGTTTTATTCGGTTATACAAACGCCCTTTTGTGACTTTTTAGTGAAAAAGACACAAATAAACCATCCCCTTATCGGGTTTTGCAACATACACATAGCATTTGATGAATCCATTTAGATAAGGTCGTACCAAAGAGTTTCTACTCTTTTCGTGCACGATTTAAAAAATAATTTGTAGCTTTGTGGCATAAACTTGCTAATAGTATGATAGAAATAGACGAATCAAAACTTCAGGTAGCCGCCCAAGAGGGTATGGACGAATTTATCCGGGTCTTTACAGACAAGTATCAAGAGGTGATAGACCATGAACTGACTGCATCCAAAATGTCTTTGTTGACTGGCGAACAACACTCTTTACTCGCCTACCACCTCTTTAGAGAAGAGGTGATAACCGGTGGGTTTTGCCAACTGATCCAAAACGGCTATGGAGGATACATCTTCGATAACCCTTTCGCTAAAGCGATGCGGTTATGGGGAGCGACCGATTTTTCCAAACTGATTTATAAAGCGAAAGAGATTTACGATGCCCATAAAGAAGACTTAACCAAAGAACGAACCGAAGAGGAGTTCATGGCCATGTATGAGCAGTATGAGAGTTTTGATACGCTAGAGGAAGAATTCATGGGATTAGAGGAGGAGACAACTGCCTTGATAGCAACCTATGTAGATGATCACTTAGACTTATTTGCTAAAATAGTTTCTTAACTACCATGCAGTATTAGCCAACTTATTGCGTTTATTAATTATAAATTAAAACCTATTTATTTTTGCAAACTCAAAAAACATGTTTATGAAACAGATTAAATTCTTTATGGTTGCTCTAACCCTGTTAATGGGGGTATCTCTTACTTCGTGTTTAAATAGTGATGGCAATACAGTTGTACCGGTTCGCGGAATCATTACGTTAAAAAACATTTATCCTTACGAATTTCAAGCTGAAGGTAGCAGCGTGGTTTATGTAGCCGATAAAGCAACCATACCCGGCCTATCGGAAATGGCCACACCAAGTGATATTGTCTTATTGGATGCACAGTATGACACCAAAACACAGGCGGTAGACCAAAACACAAAAAAGATCAACGTGACTGTGACTTATGCTGAAAAGATCAACGAAAACGCTCTCAGCACGCCTACAGACGAGGAGCCAAACCGGTCAATCTTACCACTTAGCTCGTTGGGAAGCAACCTAACACCGGGAATGTATTCAACTGATTTCTTGATTATGCCAATTCCGTTCTATACAGAAAAACAAGAGAGCTTAAAGTTACACCGCTTCTATTTGTGCTATGACAAAGAAGCATCTGACAAACTACCATCGACAATGGTTTTACGCCTTCGTCACCTCTCTTCCGAAAGTGATGTAACGAAAGAGAAAGCCAAAGCTGCTTTGTACAAAGCCTTTAACATCAGCCCGGTGGTGTTTGCATATTCTACTGATCACGACGGAGCAAAACCAAAAGAGATCAAGGTTATCACCCAAGAGCAATCGGGTAATACCCCAGAAATCAAACCAGGCTCAACGGAAAATTATACCGAAGAGACTTACACCATTGATTATTCTAAATATACAAAATAAGAACTTTTGAATTACAAAGATTTATTTAAAATAGCACTGACATTAATTTCCTCCCCAGCTAAAGCTTGGGAGGAAATTTCTTTGGAACAGGATAAACAGAAGGTCTTTATGACGTTCGTTTATCCTATGATTGGTTTATGTGGCTTGTCATTCTTCATCGGCACATTGGCAACCAATGGCTGGGGAGGTCCGCAGAGCTTTCAAATGGCTATGCAAACTTGTTGTGCGGTAGCAGTGTCTCTCTTCGGAGGGTACTTCTTAGCCGCTTACGTCATCAACCTACTGGCTGTAAAGTTCTTTGCCATGCCTAATGCACCTCTTCGCACCCAGGTTTTTGCCGGTTACGCTCTGGTAGTGATTTTCTTACTCCAAATCATCATGGGTATATTGCCTAGTTTTAAAATCATCAGTTATTTCTTACAACTATATACCGTGTATGTGGTTTGGGAAGGTGCCCCACTCATGATGCGGGTAACAGAACAAAACCGACTTCGTTTGACCTTCGTGGCTGCTTTTTCTTTAATGGCATGTCCATGGGTTATACAAGTGGTCTTCAACCAACTTATTACAATATTGAGCTAAGATATGAAAACAAAGCAAGCCCCTATTAATATTAAAAACAAACGTGCCTCGTTCGACTATGAACTGACCGACACGTATACGGCCGGAATCGTGCTCACCGGAACAGAAATAAAGTCTATCCGCTTGGGAAAAGCGAGCTTGGTAGATACATTTTGCTATTTTGCCAAAGGTGAGATGTGGGTCAAAAACATGCATATTGCTGAGTACTTCTACGGGTCGTACAACAACCATAATGCCCGAAGAGACCGCAAGCTTCTCCTTAATAAAAAAGAGTTGAACAAACTCTTACGAAACACCAAAGAGACTGGTTTTACCATTGTTCCGGTACGGATGTTCATCAGCGAAAAGGGGTTGGCTAAAGTCGTTATTGCCTTGGCTAAAGGTAAAAAACAGTATGATAAACGGGAAGCACTCAAAGAGAAAGACGATCGTAGGGATATGGATCGGATGTTTAAGCATTAATTTATAGACACACTAAATAGGGTTATCGACCGATGAATAAAAAAACTATTTCCCAATTAGTATCCGAGCGTATTCTGATACTCGACGGGGCTATGGGGACTATGATACAACAGTATAATCTCAATGAGAACGATTTCCGTGGCGATCGGTTTGCGCACATCGACGGACAGCTCAAAGGGAACAATGACTTGTTGTGCCTCACCCGGCCAGATGTTATTAAAGAGATTCACCGCAAGTATCTAGAAGCTGGTGCCGACATTATTGAGACCAATACATTTAGCTCGACAAGGGTCTCTATGGCCGATTATCACGTCGAGGATTATGTTCGTGAGATGAATCGGTCGGCTGTACGAATAGCTCGTGAATTGGCCGATGAGTATACGCTTAAAACGCCCGACAAACCGCGTTTTGTAGCCGGTTCAATCGGTCCCACGAATAAGACTTGTTCGATGAGTCCGGATGTAAACAACCCGGCCTTTCGGGCTTTGACGTATGATGAGCTGGCACAAGATTATCAGGAACAGATTGAGGTTTTCTTAGAAGAGGGCGTCGATGCGATTCTTATTGAGACCATCTTCGATACACTCAATGCGAAGGCGGCTATTTATGCTGCCGAAACGACCATGAAAAGAGTGGGGATTGATCTACCGATCATGCTTTCTGTAACGGTGTCGGATACGGGTGGACGGACTCTTTCGGGACAGACACTAGAGGCTTTCTTGGCTTCCATCCAGCACGCCAACATCTTTTCTGTGGGGCTGAATTGTTCTTTTGGCGCACGCCAATTGAAACCTTTCTTAGAACAACTAGCTGCTAGGGCGCCGTACTACATCAGTGCTTATCCCAATGCCGGCCTGCCCAATAGCTTGGGACAATACGACCAAACACCGGATGACATGGCGCATGAGGTGAGCGAGTATATCAAAGAGGGTTTAGTCAATATTATCGGCGGTTGTTGCGGAACAACCGATGCTTATATCGCTAAATATCCTTCTCTATTGGCCGGTGCAGCACCGCATGTTCCTGCTGCCCAACCAGACAGCATGTGGTTGTCGGGTTTGGAATTGCTTGAGGTCAAACCTGAAATGAATTTCATCAATGTAGGCGAACGTTGTAATGTGGCGGGGTCACGCAAGTTCTTACGTCTTGTTAATGAGAAGAAGTATGATGAAGCACTCTCCATTGCCCGCCAACAAGTGGAGGATGGGGCTTTGGTAATCGATATCAACATGGACGATGGCTTGTTGGATGCTCAAACAGAGATGGTAACTTTCCTTCATTTGGTGGCTTCGGAACCGGAAATAGCTCGGGTACCGGTCATGATAGATTCTTCTAAGTGGGAGGTCATCACAGCGGGACTGAAATGCTTGCAAGGGAAATCAATAGTTAATTCCATCTCACTGAAGGAGGGAGAAGAGCTCTTCTTAGAACATGCACAAACGATTAAAAGCCATGGGGCTGCAGTGGTAGTGATGGCTTTTGATGAAAAAGGACAAGCAGACACGGCAGCGAGAAAAATAGAGGTCTGCGAACGGGCTTACCGCCTCTTGGTGGACTGCGTACACTTCAATCCACACGACATCATCTTCGATCCGAATATTCTTGCAATAGCCACCGGTATCGAGGAACACAACAACTATGCAGTGGACTTTATCGAAGCAACAGCTTGGATTAAGAAAAACTTGCCTGGTGCTCATGTGAGTGGTGGAGTGAGCAACTTATCATTTGCTTTCCGAGGAAATAATTACATCCGCGAAGCCATGCATGCGGTCTTCTTATACCATGCTATACAACAGGGGATGGATATGGGGATTGTGAATCCAAGTACGTCTGTACTTTACTCTGATATTCCAGCAGAGGTGTTGGAGCGAATCGAAGATGTGGTACTCAATCGGCATCCAGATGCCTCTGAACGCCTGATTGAACTTGCGGAAGAGTTGAAGGATGCTCAGTCTAATGCGCCTAAAACCACAGTGATCAAACAGAATGCTTGGCGAGAGGATACGGTGCAAGAGCGACTGAAGTATGCGCTCATGAAAGGTATCGGTGATTATCTAGAGAACGACTTATCGGAAGCTCTTCCCTTATATGACAAAGCGGTCAATATTATAGAAGGCCCGCTAATGGATGGCATGAATCACGTTGGCGAGCTCTTTGGAGAGGGTAAGATGTTTTTACCTCAGGTAGTCAAAACGGCTCGTACCATGAAAAAAGCGGTTGCTATTTTACAACCGATCATCGAATCGGAGAAACAAGCAGGAAGCCGTTCGGCAGGTAAAGTGCTCTTGGCAACAGTTAAGGGTGATGTACATGACATTGGAAAAAATATTGTAGCGGTGGTCATGGGATGTAATGGGTATGAGATTATCGACTTAGGGGTGATGGTTCCGGCAGAGACCATTGTCCAAAAAGCCATCGAACAACAAGTCGACATGATCGGTCTAAGTGGATTAATCACTCCGTCCTTGGAAGAGATGGTTCACGTTGCCCTTGAGCTCGAAAAAGCAGGTCTGGATATTCCTTTGCTCATTGGTGGGGCTACCACATCGCCTCTGCATACGGCTCTAAAAATAGCACCGGTGTACCGAGCGCCCGTTGTCCACCTCAAAGATGCCTCTTTGAATGCTGGTGTCGCTGCTCGCTTACTAAACCCAACCAGTAAAGAGCTATTGGTGAAAGAGCTGGAAGAGACATATGAAACACTTCGAGAGAAGAATCAGGCCAAGAAACAACAAACGGTGTCGCTGGAAGAGGCACAGAAAAATAAACTCAACCTATTTTAAACGCTCTTTAAGAGTTCAAGAGTAGGTCTCGTATAATAGAAAAGGGTGATAAAACGGACCCATCCGTCTTTATCATCCTTTTATCTTTTCTTTATAAGTCTGGTAACGTTGGGTAATATCCCTTACGAAATTATACGTTTCAATCCCCCGAAAATAACCGTTCCTGCAAACAGGATCTGTAAAATACTGCTCATTACTTTTCAATAAGATAAACTTCTCAACATTGTTTTCCCAGACTGTGGGCTTCTTACCATACTTTTTAGCCAAAGCCATCGCATCGAGCACGTGCCCTAAACCGGCATTATAAGAGGCCAAAATGAAACGAATGCGTTCCTTCTTATCAGGAACTGTACGTAAGCTTTTATCTGCTAAAGCGATGTATTTAACGGCCGCTTTAATGCTCTCTTCGGCAAACTCCTCTTTACCACGAGGCACCCCCATGGCACGTGCCGTAGCAGGCATCAACTGCATCAACCCTCTGGCACCGGCCCAGGAGACAACGGTGGTATCGAAATTAGACTCTGTATAGGCCAAAGAGGCCAATAAACGCCAGTCCCACCCGATCTCCTTAGCATACTTCTTAAACAAACGATCGAAAGGTGAAATTTTCCCTTCTCTCAAAGAGAGTATGGGTGTATGAGGCATCATCTTACTGCTTTCAAAATAACGCTTCATACTAGCCTTGTAGGCGGAAGATGTCAGATTGGCTTGATGCCAAAGCGTGGCGGCTTGAGCCAACTCGGGTGAACCTAAACGCACTGCCCACGATGAACGTTGGTCAAAACTAATAGATAGATTGGTGTTTAAGTTCGGATAATAGGTTTTATTTAGTCTCGCCAAATCATCATCGGCTACCGTATAGGCCAACTCGCCCTTGGAGACTTTTCGAATCAAATCTTCGGTGCTGATGCTATCACTCTCAAGGAGTTTGATCTGAATACCCCCACCAAGTTCATTATCCAGATTCACTAGCCGATCATAATATTTCCCAGGAGTCACAGTCACCTCTTTGCCTATCAACTCAGTCACATCGGTCAGAGGCTTACCCCTTTTAGCATTAGACTGCACAAGCACTTGATGGGTAACAACCTCTTCACCACAAAAATTCAAGCTATCTTTCCACCTCTTCGTTATCGGCAAATTATAAGCGATCAAATCCCCCTCACCGGCACGAAGTTTATGAATCATATCGTCGATGTTTTTTGCTACAACAACCCGAAGTTTCAATCCAAGGCTCTTGGCAAATTGTTCGCTCAATTCATACTGGAATCCCATCTCCTGACCACGGTAGATGAAGTAAGTGGTCGAGCCGTAGAGGGTCAGGACCACCAATTCTCCACTGTCTTTAATCTGAGACAAATCGTGCTTATACTCTACTTCACCTTGTCGGTGTTGGTTGCGACAACCAAACACATAACACAACAGCACAAGCAGCAAGACGGCAAGTATGATTTTCGACTTCATTAGCGTTTTTATTTATCCCAGATGCTTCTTGATATACATGGTTAAAATATCAATCGCTATTTCATTGCTTCCTCCTTCGGGCACAATCAAATCAGCATACCGCTTACACGGTTCGATGAATTGCAAATGCATTGGTTTAAGCACTTTCGTATAACGGTCCATCACTGCTTCGGCTGTGCGACCGCGCTCCACAACGTCACGCTGAATCACTCGAATGAGACGTTCATCGGGATCAGCGTCAACAAAGATCTTCAGATCCATCATGTTACGCAACTTCTTGTCGCAAAGAGCCAAAATACCTTCGATAATAACCACCTCGCGCGGCTCGATATGGATGGTTTCGGGCTGTCTGGTGCAAGTCAAATAAGAATAAGTGGGCTGCTCAATGCTCTTACCTTCTTTTAATTGCATGATATGCTTAGAAAGCAAACTCCATTCAAAAGCATCGGGGTGGTCAAAATTAATATTTTGTCTCTCCTCCACAGGCACATGACCACTGTCTTTGTAATACGAGTCTTGAGGTAACAACACAACCTCTCCCACAGGGAGGCTTTCAATAATTTTCCGTACGACGGTGGTTTTACCTGACCCTGTGCCGCCTGCTATTCCTATTATTAACATTTGTTTATAGTGTATATTTGAACCAAAAAAAGTACTTTTGCATTAGTATGTTACATACTTTGATATGACAAATATAGAAACAAATAATTAAAACTACAACGTTATGGTGAAACACATCGTATTATTTAAACTCAAAGACGACATTTCAGAAGAGAAAAAGCTAACAGTTATGAAAGCATTTAAAGCAGCCATAGAAGCACTCCCAGAGAAAATAGCAGTCATCCGAAAAATAGAAGTAGGGTTGAATATCAATCCCGCAGAAACTTGGAATATCGCTCTTTATAGTGAGTTTGACAGCTTAGAGGATGTGAAACAGTATGCGGTACATCCCGATCATGTGGCTGCCGGCAAACTATTGGCAGAGGTTAAAGAGAGCCGTTCTTGTGTTGATTATGAATCCTAGTAACGTTTAAAAATCATGAAAAAATATTTTTTGTTATTCACGCTATTTTTGTTGGACATCGGACTCGCTAACGCTCAAATAAAAGAGCCGGTGAAATTCAAAACAACTTTCAAAAGTCTATCAGAGAGCGAAGCTGAGATTGTCTTTACAGGAAGCATCGACAACGGGTGGCATGTCTACTCTACCGATCTGGGAGATGGGGGACCGATCTCGGCTACCTTCAACGTGGATAAAAAGAGTGGCATCGTTCCTGTAGGAAAGCTCAAAGCGGTAGGAAAAGAGATTGCGGCTTTCGATAAGTTGTTCGAAATGCAGGTTCGCTATTTTGAACACACAGCTACTTTTGTTCAGAAAGTGAAACTCACAGGGGGCGCATACACCATCGAAGGGTATTTGGAATATGGTGCTTGCGACAATGAGAGTTGTCTTCCACCCACCGAGGTTCCTTTTAAATTCAAGGGTGCCACTCAAGCGAGTGCTGTTCCTGCAACGCCTTCTAAAGAAGAGGATCAGCCTATCACAACAACTCCCGTGGAGACAGAACAAGTAGAAGCAACTCCCGATTCTGTCAATGCCGCACAAACGCAAGTTGCATCGGGCGATCTTTGGAAACCGGTCATCGACCAACTACGCAACTTAGGTGAGGCGCACTCTACCGAAGATATGTCTTGGCTTTACATCTTTGCCACTGGCTTTTTAGGTGGATTAATCGCTCTATTCACCCCTTGTGTCTGGCCCATCATCCCTATGACGGTCAGTTTCTTCCTCAAACGAAGCAAGGACAAAAAGAAAGGGATCCGTGATGCGTGGACTTACGGAGCTTCTATCGTGGTTATTTATGTGACATTAGGATTGGCTATCACCCTCATATTCGGGGCAAGCGCCTTGAATGCCTTGTCGACCAATGCCGTCTTTAACATTCTATTCTTCCTCATGTTGGTAGTCTTTGCTGCCTCTTTTTTCGGAGCTTTCGAAATCACACTCCCCTCTAAGTGGAGTACAGCAGTCGATAGCAAAGCGGAAGCAACCAGTGGCTTATTAAGCATTTTCCTCATGGCATTTACGTTGTCATTGGTCTCTTTCTCTTGTACCGGTCCCATTATCGGCTTCTTATTAGTACAAGTTTCGACCACAGGAAGTGTGGTGGCTCCCGCCATTGGTATGCTGGGCTTCGCTCTGGCCTTGGCTCTCCCATTTACGCTGTTTGCCCTTTTCCCATCGTGGTTAAAATCAATGCCTAAATCGGGAGGATGGATGAATATCATCAAAGTAACGCTCGGGTTCTTAGAGTTGGCTTTCGCTTTGAAGTTCTTATCAGTAGCCGATTTAGCTTATGGATGGGGCCTATTAGACCGGGAAACCTTCTTGGCTTTGTGGATTGTGATCTTTGCTTTACTAGGCTTATATTTGCTAGGGAAAATTAAATTTGCTCATGACGACGACAATGATAAAGTGGGGGTTGCTCGATTCTTTATGGCACTTATCTCTCTGGCTTTCGCCCTATACATGGTGCCAGGCTTGTGGGGAGCGCCACTGAAAGCGGTTAGTGCTTTTGCTCCACCGATGAAGACGCAGGATTTTAACTTGTATACGAACGAAGTGCATGCCAAATTCGACGACTATGAGTTAGGAATGGCTTATGCACGGGCCAACCATAAGCCGGTGATGCTCGACTTTACTGGATATGGCTGTGTCAATTGCCGCAAAATGGAAGCTTCGGTTTGGACCGATTCGAAGGTGAGCGATTTAATCAATACGGATTATGTGCTTATTACCTTATATGTAGACAACAAAACGCCTCTACCCGAACCGATCAAAATAACCGAGAATGGAACCGAACGCACCTTGCGTACCGTAGGCGATAAATGGAGTTATCTCCAACGCTACAAATTCGGAGCTAATGCGCAACCGTTCTATGTCTTGATCGACAATAACGGGGAGCCGCTAAATAAATCTTATGCTTATGATGAAGACATTGATAAGTACATTGATTTCCTACAAAAAGGATTGGAGAATTATAAAAAAAGAGAATAATTGATTTCTAACGGCGCATGTTGTTTAAACAATATGCGCCGTTTTTGAATGAAGAGACTTCGTTTATGAGGGAGGTACCTGATCTATCCTTCGGAGTTTAAGAGTTGCCGGCATACAACATCTTTTGTATCAGTCTTATTCTAATCAAATCTCTCATCTTTTTTCTTGAAGGTTCACCTTATTTTATCTATTTTTGTAGAGGAATAATAACAAAAAACATGAAAAGACACATTCAAACACTGTTGGCAGTTGCTTTATGCTTCTCAACACAGTTACATGGACAGAACATCGAGTTCAAAAATTCCATTAAGATCGAACCGGGAGACAGCCGGGAGGTTATCATTGAAAAAGCAGCGCACGTGGTACCAACACCCAACCAATTGCGGGCTTTGCAAAAAGAGTTTATCGCTTTTATTCACTTTGGACCCAACACATTTACTCGAATGGAATGGGGAAATGGTATGGAAGACCCTAAAATCTTCGATTTAAAGAGACTCGATACCGACCAATGGTGTGAGGCTATCAAGGCGGCAGGAATGAAAATGGTGATGCTCACGGTGAAACATCACGATGGTTTTATGCTTTGGCAAAGTCGGTATACCCAACACGGCATCATGTCGACCAATTTTCAAAATGGAAAAGGGGATATCTTAAAAGCGTTATCGGCTTCGTGCAAAAAAATGGGCTTGCGCCTCGGCATCTATTTGTCACCAGCCGACTTGTTCCAAATAGAGAGTCCGGAAGGGTTATATGGTAACCTGAGTTCTTATACCATGCGGACTATTCCACGAGAGGTACCAGGCAAACCGTTTAAAAATAAAACGACATTTAAATTCTTAGTCGATGATTATAATGAGTATTTCTTGAATCAACTCTTTGAAGTCTTAACGGAATATGGACCGGTTGACGAGGTGTGGTTCGATGGGGCACACCCGAAAAGAAAAGGGGGACAGACGTATAATTACACGGCGTGGAAAAAACTAATCAGGACACTGGCACCTAAAGCGGTTATCTTTGGAAAAGAGGATATACGCTGGTGTGGCAATGAAGCGGGACAAACAAGAAAAACGGAGTGGAACGTGATTCCGTATGCGGCAGATCCTGACACAGCCCAACACTTTATGGATCTGACGGATAAAGATTTAAGTAGCCGTGAAAAGTTATACAAGGCAACTTATCTACACTATCAACCGGCTGAGACAAACACCTCTATCCGTGAAGGATGGTTCTATCGGGATGAAACCAATCAAAAGGTGCGAAGCGCCGACGATGTATTTGACATGTATGAACGGGCTGTTGGCGGAAACTCCATCTTCTTACTTAATATTCCACCCAACCGCGAAGGACAACTCTCTAAAGAGGATGTCTTAGCTCTCAAAGAAACAGGGAAACGTATCCGCATGACTTATGGCATTGATCTTCTAAAGGGAGCACAAGGGCCTCAAGCTGTCTTGGATCACAAGCCAAGTACCTCTTTCCTCCTATCAAATAATCCGAAAGAGATTATTCTCTCTACAAATAAGCCTATCACATTGAACCGATTGGTACTGCAAGAGGCTATTGCGACTCATGGAGAACGTGTAGAGAGACATGCCGTGGATGGCTGGATTAATGGTGCTTGGAAGGAGATTGCACAAGCAACCAATATCGGTTATAAGCGTATCCTCCGATTTCCGGATATCACCACGACCAAACTACGTGTAAGGATTCTCGAATCTCGATTAACACCAGCTATCAGTCACATTTCTGCCCACTATTATCAAGCACGTCCACCACGGCTCACAGCCACAAGAGACCTCAACGGCTTCGTAACGATTAAGCCATTGGAACATGACTTTGGCTGGAAAGCTCACGGAGAGGATATTGCATCCAATCTCAATGCCGGATTTAAGATCTATTATACCACAGACGGGAGTCGGCCAACGATCAATAGTGCATGTTATGAGCAACCTTTTTATTTCGAAAAAGGAGAAATAGAGGCGATAGCCATCATGAACGGAGAGCAAGGAGCTGTTTATCATAACACATATGGAGTTCCTTCGGCACTATGGAAGGTGCATGGTTCTAGCGATGAAAAGAAAAACCACCAAGCTTCTCAAGCATTTGATGCAAATCCACAGACGTATTGGCTTTCAGAAGCAAGCAACAAGGCGCATTTCTTAAGCATCGACTTTGGTAAAGAGCTTGCGTTTAAAGGTTTTGCCTATACTCCGCAAACAGAAAATGGAACGGGAATGATCGAAAAAGGAGAGATTCAAATCAGCCAAGATGGAGAAAATTGGCAAACAATAGACTCTTTTGAATTTGGCAATCTGATTAATGATCCTGTTAGACGCCTCCACTATTTCAAAAAAGCAGTCAACGCTCGTTACTTCCGAATCAATGTTAAACACATTGCAGGTGATGGAAAGGTGGCTACAGCAGCAGAATTAGAAGTTCTCTAAAAGAGGTCCGTAAAGGATTAATAAAAGAAGTAAACAACTCAAAAGCTCGACAGATCAATCAATCGATTTTGTCGGGCTTTTAAGTTATAACACCGTTAAGATTGGCAAAAAGAGCGAAGATTGAATAAATAAGAGCAGATAAGTTTGATGACAGAGACTTTTGCGCAACAAGTGCTTAGCTCGCCGCTTATAAGCTTTAACTGTATCTTCAGTGGTGTTCATCGAATAAGCAATCTGCGCTATTGAGTCCCCATTCAAACTCTTCAACATCGTCTCTTTGTAATGTTCGGGCAATAGCTCAAGTGCCTGATAAAGCTGCATCAAAAGTTCTTCTTCAATGACGTATTCTTCAATCAACTCCATCTGACAATGTACTTGATAACGTTCCAATAAATTCTCCTTACGAATCACATTCAGACATTTATTCTGAATGGTCGTATATAAGTAAGACTTTAACGACAAGACATTCGTAAACAGACTCCGATTATTCCAAATAGTCATAAAGACATCTTGAACCACATCTTCAGCAAAATCGGCACCAATCATTTTATGGGCGATTCGTTTTAATGGCTTATAATAGGTAATAAATAGCAACTCAAAACCCTCTTCAAAATGAAGTGCCATCTTGGAAAGGATTTGTTCTGTTTCATTGAGATCATTCATTATTATAAGATATAAGATTTAATAGAGCCAACATCAAGACATTGGCATTTTGCAAATATAAGGATTCTTTTATAAAAACGAATTTATAGAGTAAATATTTTAATTCGCACAAAAAAAAAGTGTTTAAGGACATTTTTTTAATAAATGCGCCACTTTTTGAAATCTAAATTGTCTATTAGATAAAACAAGCAAAAAACGATATGCAGAACGAAGAGTTAATCAAAGTTTCTACTTTAATAAGAAAACACCTCGCAGGAACTATCACCCAAGAAGAACAACAAGAGTTGGACCAATGGGTCAAAGCGTCTCCGAAGCATCAATCCTTATTAAAGAAATATGAACAGGATAATTTCTTATCGACGATCGACAAGAGGAAAGATCTGGAAGAATCAAAAGCTGCTTACGAGCTCTTCAGAAGTAAAATCAAACCTAGAAACCGATTCATTCAACGGCTTAGAGAACCATTTACAGCGGCAGCATCAGTGGCTGTGTTAACGTTATTGGCTTCGGGTATGCTCTTTTTTTGGATGAGCCAAAGCCTAAACTCTTCTTCGCATGCAGTGGCACACGTACAAACACCCGTAACCACCGATACAGCAGCCGTGATCTTGATCACTTCAACTGGAGAGACCATCGCTATGAACCAACCTAATGGCCTCATGAAGGTGACGGAAAAAAGTATTCAGGTAGGCGAAAAATCAATCATCGATGAGAGCCATACCCCAGCAGAAAAGATTGTTTATAATACACTTAAAATCGTACGCGGTAAGAAATTTAAGATGCAACTCAGCGACGGCACACTGGTTTGGATCAATGCCGACTCTGAAATTACTTTTCCCAACCGCTTCGATAAAAATCATCGCAAAGTCTCTATCAAAGGAGAGGCTTTCTTTGATGTGACTGAAGATAAAAACCGACCGTTTGTTGTGGAGACCCCTAAAGGACAAATTAGTGTCTTAGGAACAGCCTTTAATGTGCATTGCTACCAAGATGATGTACCGGCTACCACCTTGGTTCGAGGAAAAATTAAATATTCACTCGGGAATCAATCTGTCATTTTGAAACCTGGACAACAGTGTGCTGTTCTAGGAAATGACCTCACGGTGAAAGAGGTGGACACATACGATTATACCTCGTGGATTGACGAACTGATCATTTTCAAAAACAGACGACTCGAAGATATCATGAATACACTTAGTAGGTTGTATGACACATCGGTCTCTTTTGATAGTGAAATCACCAAAGAGGTGCGGTTTACTGGAGCATTTAAACAATATGAACATCTAGAAGATATCTTAACGATGTTGGAAGAATCGGGTGTGCTCTCTATTCAAAGAAAAAATAATCAAATCATCATTGGGAAACACCGCAAATAAAGGGTTCCTTTAAAATAACTCCCCCGAAGAATATGTTTTATTCCACATAAATTAAACGATTAATCACTCATTTTTTTAGAATCTCTTCATGAAAAAACGTTTCACAAATAAGGGATCTCCTTTGAGATCCCTTACCTTTCCATTAACTAAATTATGTATTAAACCTATTAAATCAAGTCTCACATGAGTTTTAACCAATCGCTCTATCATTCGCTTAAGAATGTAACTCTGATTCTTTTTTTACTTTGTTTGAGCTATCCTATAAAGGCTCAAAACAACCCTAATCAGAGCATTACACTTAACCTGGAACAAGCCACAGCCGAGGGCTTTTTCCAAGCTGTAGAAAAACAAACAAAGTATACGTTTCTATACCGCAAGGATCTATTGGATCTTTCTAAACGTGTCTCGGTATCGGTCAATGCCCAACCGCTTTCGGAAGTTTTGAACAAGACTTTACCGCAATTCGGATTGAGCTATCGATTCAAAGATTTAACGATTGTGGTCTCTCCCCTACCCACTAAAAAGAGTAAAACGGCCAAGACGACCATCAAAGGGTTGATCACCGATGAAAATAAAGAACCAGTTATCGGTGCCTCCATCAAAGTGAAAGGAACGACCTTGGGAACGATCACAAACATTGATGGCGAGTTTACGTTGGAAGCTTCTTTGGACGACCAAATCATCGTTTCGTACGTGGGTTTGGAGACTCTCGAACGGAAAGTGGGTGAAAAGAGTCTAAAGATTATCCTGAAAGATAATGCCGTGAGCTTGGGTGATGTGGTAGTGACCGGTTATCAGAAGATTAATCGCAAGATGTTTACCGGATCGGCTACTAAAGTGAACGCTGAAGAGACACTGCTTAAAGGAAACCCGGATTTAACATCGTCTTTGCAAGGCAAGGTATCGGGCGTGCAAATCACGAATGTTTCTGGATCGTTTGGTGCAAGCCCGGTCTTGACCATCCGTGGTAACTCTTCTATCAACGGTAATAATAAACCGCTTTGGGTGGTCGACGGCGTGGTTCTAGAGGATTTAATGCCGGTCAGTGCCGATGATTTGACTTCGGGCAACTTGTCGACTCTGCTAAGTTCAGGTGTAGCAGGGCTTAACCCGGAAGATATCAGTAGTTTCGAGGTTCTTAAAGACGTATCGGCTACCTCTCTTTATGGAGCGCAAGCCATGAATGGGGTGATTGTTATTACCACCAAACAAGGTAAAAAGGATCGATTAAGCATCAACTACACGGGGAGCTTAGCGGTTAAACAACGACCGAATTATGGGGAGTTTAATATCATGAACTCTGCCGATGAGATGTCTATCTATAAAGAGTTGGCACAAAAGGGTTGGATTGATATTACGACAACGGCTAGAGATGAGAACTTCGGTGTTCTCGGAAAGATGTACGATGAGATTACCAAAGGAAACATCAACTGGGGACCTAACGGATCACTCAACGAGGATTTTCTATCTCCATACGCCAATGGCAATACGGACTGGTTTAAGACATTGTTTCACAACTCATTGGTCAACCAGCACTCTTTAAGTTTTTCGGGCGGCGGCGACAAGGCAACGTTCTATGCCTCATTGAGCTATTACAATGACAACGGAATGGCGGTAATCTCGGATAAAGTAGATCGTTATACAGCTTCTCTACGGGGTAACTTCAACTTATCGAAGGTGCTAAACGTGGGCTTGAAATTGTCGGCCAACATTCGTGACCAACGTGTACCGGGAACTAAAGACCGGAGCTTTAATGAAGTGACTGGTGAGTTTACACGCGATTTCGATATCAATCCTTTTAATTACTGCTTGAATTCTAGCCGAAGCATGCGCGCTTACGACAATAATGGGAATTTAGAGTTCTTCCGCCGCAGCTATACCGATTTTAATATTCTTCACGAGTTGCAACACAACTTGGTAGACCTATCGGTTAAAGATGTTTCAGCGCAGATGGACCTCGAATATAACCCATTCAAGGAGCTCACACTGAAAGGTTCTTTCCAATACCGTTCGGCAAACACGTTGCGTGAACATAAAATTCATGAAAAATCGAATCAAGCAGAGGCTTACCGAGCAGATTTTTCACAATCTATCATTGATCAAAACCGCTATTTATTCAAAAACCCGGATATGCCAACGGCCAACCCGTATAGTATCTTACCGGAAGGCGGATTTTATAATACCAATGAATCGGATATGCGCCACGCATACTTCAGAGCAACGGCCGATTATTCGCCCAAAATCAGCATGGATCATGTCGTAAACTTCTTCGCCGGACTTGAAGTTAATAAAGTTGAGAGACGGGTGAGAGCCAACGATGGATGGGGTTACATTTGGGATAGAGGTGGAGTGGTATCCACACACAATGACTTGATTAAGTATCTTAACCAACAGGGAGAGGTTTACTTTATGTACAATGAGAGCCACGACCGTCGGGTTTCAACATTCATCAATTCTGCTTACTCGTATAAAGGTCGATACATTTTTAACGGTGCTTTCCGTTACGATGGATCAAACCAATTGGGTCGCTCCAAAACAGCACGCTACTTACCATCTTGGAACATTAGTGGGGCTTGGAACATGCACGAAGAGAAATTCATGGAGGGATTAAGTGGGGTAATCAGTTCCTTGAAGCCAAAAGTTTCTTACGGTTTTAATGGAATCATGGGGCCAGCTACTAGTGCTGAGCTAACGATTTATGCGAGCCAAACGTTGCGCCCTACAGACAACGAGGTACAAAATAAAATTGATAGTAATCAAAACGATGAACTCACTTGGGAAAAGATGTACGAGCTGAACTTGGGTTTTGAAGCCTCTCTGTTTAAGAATCGCATCATGCTGGATTTCGCACATTACCGTCGCCGGTCTATCGACTTGATCGACTATGTATACACCTCAGGAATCGGTGGAGAGACCATCAAATTCGGAAACATCGGCAACATGAAGTCGTCTGGTTATGAGTTTGCTATCAGCTCTACCAATATCGCCACGAAAGATTTTGATTGGAAAACAAGCTTCAACATCAACTTCCACAAAAGTGAGATTACTAAACTGAACAACTTCTCACGCATGGCTTCAGCCATTTCTAATACCGGTACAGCCATGAAGGGGTATCCACAAAGAGGGTTGTTCTCGGCACGTTTTGCTGGGCTGGATGGAAGTGGTATCCCCACATTCTATGGTGCAAACAATGAAATTGTGTACGATATGAACTTGCAATCACGCGATGATATCGATAAGATTTTGACCTACGAAGGACCACTTGAACCGAAAAGCTATGGTGGATTAACCAACTCATTCCGTTACAAGAACTGGAATCTATCGTTTGGTATCGTTTATAAATGTGGCAATGTAATCCGTTTGGACGATCAGTTTTATCCTTTCTACAACGATTATTCAGCCTTCCCTAAAGAGTTGAAAAACCGTTGGAGAGTACCCGGTGATGAAAAGTACACAGCTGTTCCAGCTCTTTTGGATAAAAGAACGTACAAACAAATCGAAGGGATGAAAACTTACGAGTTATATAATAAGAGTACTGAACGTGTGGCTAAAGGCGATTTTATCCGCTTGAAGGACTTAACGATCGGCTACAAAGTACCTCAAAACTGGCTCAAAGGAACCAATCTGAACGGTGCCAACTTCTCTTTCCAAGCCACCAACTTGGCTTTGCTTTACTCGGATAGTAAGTTGAACGGTATTGATCCGGAGTTTTTCTTGTCGGGCGGAGTCTCGTCGCCGGTGACTAGAATGTATACCTTCACATTAAGTCTTAATTTTTAATTCGATTCATCATGAGAAAAATAACAAAACAGCTTATCATAGGTCTTTTCGCAACGGCTTCTTTAGCCTCTTGTGACTCGTTTCTAGACGAGACACCCGACAACCGCTTGCGCTTAGATAGTTACGAAAAAATAGCCGAACTTTTAGTTAGTGCTTACCCATCGGCCAGTAATGTCTTTATGGAATTCATGAGTGACAATGTAGGCCCGGACCCGAAAAACATACAGAAAAGCGATTATACACAAGCGTATTGTTTTGAGAAGATCGACATGGAAGGGCAAGATACTCCCTCGTATTATTGGGGAGCCAACTACATGGCTATCGCTCATGCCAACCAGGCTTTGCTTGCCTTGGAGAAGATGGAAGAGAACAACCCGGGGTTGAAGAAAGCTATCCGTGGAGAAGCACTTGCTTGCAGAGCTTATGCCCATTTCATGTTGGTTAATACGTTTGCTAAACCGTACGATGAGACAACAGCCAACACCGATCAGGGAATTGTCATCATGACTCAGCCGGAAGTAACTCTCTTGGCTCAATATAAACGGAATACTGTCAAAGAGGTTTATGACTTTATCGAAAAGGATTTGCTGGAAGCAGTTGGCTTGGTCTCTAACCAGTACTATAAGAATACCGGAAAGTATCACTTTAACGAAGCGGCTGTACGGGCTTTAGCATCGCGTTTCTTCTTATTCAAAAAAGATTATGAGAAAGCAGAAAAGTATGCCACGGAATTATTGGGAGACGATTATAATGCACAGATGATACGGGATTATAGTCAGATTTATACCGGCACAGCAGCAGAGGTCATCGCCCGTAAATTCTCGGATCCGAACTTAACAGCCAACTTATTATTGGTGCGTAAAGATGTCTATTATGGTTACAAACCACAATATGGTTACCGCTTTACCGAAGCAGTGTACCAACAGATGGTCTTATCGAGCCAAGATATCCGTTTCTCGGTAGCCTACAACTTTGGTGGGGCAACAACCTTCTTACCGAAGTTCCAACGCACCTTGTTTCAACGGACATCCATTACTGCGGCAACAGGATATCCCTATACCATCGCAGTGGAGCTTAGAAGTGAAGAGGTTTTCTTCAACCGCTTAGAAGCTTGGCTGATGATGGGTGCAGATAAATTATCGCTCTTTGAAAATCAGTTTAGTAAATACCTGACAACCATGTATGGCGGTTCTACTGATTATAACGCTCTGTTTAAAAGCTATAAACAAAATCATAGTACACTGACCGATCAAGAAATTCGTCTGAAAATGCTGTTGGATGAGAAACGTCGAGAGTTTGTTGAAGAGGGCTTGCGCTGGCTCGATATTCGCAGACATGATCTACCGGTGACTCACGTCGACATCAATGGGGTGACTCATCGCCTGAACGGCAAAGATAGTCGCAAAGTTTTGCAAATTCCGGAAACAGCCATTAAGTATGGTAACTTAGAGCCGAATAGTTATGACGATGCCGGACAGAATGCACAACAAGTTATACTAAACAAAAAATAAGAATCATGAAAAAATACATCTTATATATATTATGCCTGAGCGGCTGTTTAACTGCTTGTCACGATGAAGAGGCGGTAAGCTATACACCCGATAAAGTAGAGTATTCTACGGATGAGATAGACATCTATTTCCAAGAGAATTTCCAAGAGAAATACGGCTGTGCTGTCCGGTGGAAATGGGTCGATAATTATGTGGAGACAAGTTATGTGGTAGCTCCTACCATGCGGAAGTTCTTGATCCCAACCGGAGAGATGATTCGCCGTTTCTGGATAGAACCTTTCTTGTTGGAATCTAAAGAGAGTGGCGATTTTATCCGGAAGCATTTTCCACCGGAAATTGTTTGTGTGGGATCGGAATTGAGAAACCCAGACGGTACTCGTACATTAGGATATGCCGACGCTGGCGTACGCATCACCTTAACGGAGCTCAACTACTTTGATTTGAGTAATAAAGAGTGGATTAGCCAACAGTTGCATACTATTCATCACGAGTTCTCGCACATCATTCACCAAACCTATAATCTGCCGAATGGGTTTAATAAAGTGTCTGAGTTGAACTATACCGGACAAGCTTGGGATGATATTTATTCCAAAGCCTCATTAGAACTGAATGGAAAAGGGATCAAAAACCCCAGCCAACAACAGACGGACTCAGTGGCCCAAAACATGGCAATTATGCGTGGCATGTTGACACCTTACGGTACTTCATCGGAATTTGAAGATTTTGCAGAAATCGTCTCCATCTTCTTATTGACAGACCCGGTAGAGTTTGAAACCACTTACCTTTATTCAGACCCTAAGAGACCTTTCTTAGATAATGGTAAAGCCATGATCCAAGAGAAGCTCACCTTAGTGAAAGAGTATTATAAAAGCAACTTTGCTATCACACTGCCTCACTTGAGAGATATAATCTTGCAACGGTTGAACGATATAACTAAAAAATAAAAAGATGAATACAATAAAAAACATACTGGCGTTATGCCTTCTTATATTATGCTGCTCGTCGTGTGTAAAAACCGAGGTCGACGATACTTTCGCAGATAGCCCGGAGAAAAGAATAGCCGACTCTGAAACATACTATAAAAGCCTCTTAACAAAAGCACCACACGGATGGAAAACCTATTTTGGTACCACCAACACGTTGGGTCGGTGGCTCATCCTGATGAAGTTCGATGAGAAGGGACAAGTGACTTTCAAATGTGACAAAGTGGATTATTACAGCAAATTAAGCAATAATCAGTATGAAGAACCGAATACTTATAGAGTAGACTTCTCACAATCGCCCGAACTAATCATTGAGTCTTTCTCACAGTTCTCGGCTTGGAATGAGTTCCCTATCGACAGTGATGGTGATGGCTATTTAGACCGTTATGCCGGCCCTGAAACACAGTTCATCATCGACAGATACCAAGATGGCAAACTCTACCTAACCGGTAAAAGCAACCTCGGTGTGGGTAAAGGTAAAGAGGATATTCTCACCTTTGTTTTCGAACAAGCGACTGAAGCCGATTGGACCATCGACAACATTGCAGCGGTAAAAAAAGTGATTGGCTATGACAGCAACAAAGGTAAATACCAGCGCTTCCTTTACAAAGAGACCTTGCAAGAGAGCTTAGTCATCGTTGATGAGAGTAATCGCATGCTGATGTATAAGTATTTCGACGGCAACAAAGATCAGGTAGTGGGACTTCCGTTCTTCATAACGACAACTGGTTTTGAACTCGTGAAACCTCTTAAAATAGCCGGTGTAGGAAGTGTGAAGAAATTCAATGTGGAGACCACCACCGGTACCGTTACATCGGACAACATCCCCGGTTTATCGATCGTACACAGCAACGCTATACCATCGGTACAACGGACACCTTTCTCTGTCTTTAACAAGCTCTATTTGGGCATTGAAGTTTACCATGCCACAGGCGATCCGATCGGCAGAAACTTAAAAGCAGTGTTCGATGCCTTACGTCCGCCTTATGCGCCCAACGAACAACATTTGAATGTGATCTATTTTGCTAAAAACATCGATAAAGACATGGGAGGAAAACCTTTTAAATATGCCCAAGAACTAACGATTATTTATGCCGATACAGATCCTAGCTATTCGGATAAAGACCTTTATGGAGCTAACCCAACTTTTGTTCGGATTCCGGTAGAATTTGAAACCTCACCCACACGTACATGGGTTATCTCTTTGGTTGGCTCTATCGAAGAAGCTTTCATCGCTGCTTACCCCGATAAGGTAGAGTATGCTAAAGCCAAAGCTCAAGAAGCCATGCCGATGATTTATCGCCTGATGCATGAAAAAGGTTGGGGACTCTATCCGCAAGCCATGGAGACAAACAACCCAACGGTATTGGTCAAAGACGAAGAAGATCCTGATGGCAGTTTCTTTACACTTTATCCCTATACCCAAGAAGATGTTAACCGATAATTAGTCACGTTTAAAAGTAAAAATAGTATGAAATTATATCTATACATA
>RZZX01000032.1 GCA_009929715.1 Bacteroidia bacterium | reverse complement strand
AAGATAAGTGAATTTCTTGAGATGACAAAAACCTGAGCAACTTATTGTTGCTCAGGTGATTATAAATAATACTAATTAAATCCTTGCGGAATTAAGGAATGATACAGTTAGAAGGGATAACCAAGAGTTTTGGTTCATTGCAGGTTTTGAAAGGAATTGATTTGACGATTCATCAGGGGGAAATTGTGAGTATTGTCGGACCTAGTGGAGCTGGGAAAACAACTCTGTTGCAGATTATGGGGACACTTGACCAGCCGGATGCAGGGACGGTTTCTATCGATGGAGAGAACCTGAGTGTCTTGAAAGAGAAAGCGCTTTCGGCGTTCCGCAATCAAAAAATAGGTTTTGTGTTTCAGTTTCATCAGCTGTTGCCTGAGTTCACAGCTCTTGAAAACATCATGATTCCAGCGTTTATTGCGGGTGTCTCTTCGAAAGAGGCCGAAGTGCGGGCGGTGGAATTGCTCCAGTTTATGGGGTTGTCTGAACGGGCTTCGCATAAACCGAATGAGTTGTCTGGTGGAGAAAGGCAGCGTGTGGCGGTGGCACGGGCTTTGATTAATAACCCAGTAGTGGTCTTGGCCGATGAACCTTCGGGGAGCTTGGATTCACGTAATAAGGAGGAGTTGCATCAGTTGTTTTTTCAGTTGCGTGAGAAGTTTGGGCAGACGTTTGTGATCGTGACTCATGATGAGGGGCTTTCGCAGCTAACAGACCGAACAATCTATATGTTGGATGGAACGATTGTGACCAAATCGTAGTGCTCTTTTTTAGAAACAAACATAGTGGCTGATTCGTTCAAAATCGGTTGGGGTAAACTCTTCGTAAAGGGCCAATTGTTTTAAACTTTTTAAATCTCCTTTTTTACGTCGGTATTCTACGATGGCTTTGGCTTGGTAGAAGTTGATGTAGGGGTGTCTCATGAGTTTCTCTAGACTGCATTTGTTAAGATTTAGACGGGTCGCTTCATCTTCTTTTACTGTGAACCATGGCCGGAGCTTATCGGCTATTAGGTGAATCTCTTCCAGTTGGCCGACACTGTAATAATGGCCGAGTTTGCTTCTATAGCGAATAATCGCATGGGCGATGTAACTGCCGATGCCGGGTATCTTTTTAAGTTCAGTTGTGTCGGCTTTATTCAGATCGACTTTGGTTCCAACAGGGTACTTAAAGATGGTGTCTCGCTTGGTGGTTGGTGGTTTAAGCAGGCTGTTTTCTGAGTGGATCGCCTCTGTGGCTTGGATGGTGATATAGGGTTGTAGGGTGTTATACTGTTCAGCGGTAAGTCCATATATTTTCTTGAAATCTTCGGGTTTACGGAAGTGCCCTTTTTTCTTTCGGTAGGTTAGGATGTTTTTGATCATCCACCGGGGGAGGCCGAGTTCCGTAAAGAGGGTGGAATCGGCCGTGTTGGGGTCGAATGGTTGTAGGTGAACCATTGGTGTGTCTTTTCCCCGCTTCGTATAGTTGCGTGTGGCAGTCTCTTTCTCTTTCAGCTGAGAGAGAAAAGCTTCATATTCTTCTTTGAAATGTTCATCTGTCTCTATCGATGTGTGGTCTTCGGCTGTTTCTAGGTAAATGGTGGCTCCGCAAATTGTTACAATTAAAACGAGCAATAGTATGATGCCTTGCCGTTCTGTTTTAGTAAAGTAAAAAAAATCTTTCCACATGGTGCTTTTAAATGAGGTTTAGTTCATGGATGAATACCAAGGTTATGGCTATCGGGGCCAGGTATTTTAGTAGAAAAATAAGGGTTTTATAAGTGCCCACTTTGAGGCTACCTTGGTTGGTTATCTCATCCCAAACAATCTTCTTGTCTAAGTACCAGCCGGTAAATAGGGCAATGAACAGGCCGCCTAACGGAAGCATGATTTTAGCGGTCAGAAAATCAAAGAGGTCGAATAGGGTTAACCCCAATAGGGTGTACGAGCGACCAATTCCTAAAGACCAGGAGCAGAGTATCCCTAAGAGGATGCACCCTCCGGTAACAATTCTGGCTGCTTGGGAGCGTTTGAGCTTGAACTCTTCGTGTAAATAGGCGGTGACAACTTCGTGCATGGAGATCGTGGACGTGAGTGCTGCCATCGCTAAGAGAAGATAGAATAAGACGGAGAAGAGGTAGGCTAAAATGGGTGCCCCACTGAAGGCTTGCTGGAAGACATTGGGTAGGGTTACGAAGATTAGGCTGGGACCGGTATCGGGGCTGATGCCAACCGAAAAGGCGGCCGGAAAGATGATGAATCCGGCGAGTATGGCTACAAAGGTGTCTATAACTCCTACACTGAAAGCGGTTTTGAGCAAATTGGTCTCTTTGCTGAAATAGGAGGCGTATGTGCAAAGGCAGCCCATGCCTAAGCTGAGTGAGAAGAAGGCTTGCCCCATGGCACTTAGGAAAACAGGACCGTCGACTTTGCTGAAATCGGGCTTGAGTAGAAAGGCTATGCCTTTTTCTGCACCGGGAAGGGTGACAGAGCAAACAACTAAGATTAAGATGAGTATAAATAAAGCGGGCATCATGATTTTTGACGATTTCTCAATGCCTTTTTCTACTCCTTTAATAATAATGAAGTGGGTGGCTAATAAGAAGAGTATTAACCAAAGAAGAGGACGCCATGGGTGCTCGGAAAAGGTCTCGAAAGAGGCTATAAAATCAGACGAGGTCTGATTGGAGAAGCTGTTGGTTATGGCTTCTAAGATATATTCTAGGGTCCATCCGGCAACGACTGCATAGTAGCTCAGGATCAAAAATCCGGCTAAGACTCCCATGCGACCGACCCACTTCCACGGTGTGCCGGGAGCTAAGACTTGGTAAGCTTTTGCCGTATTGGCTCTAGAGCGACGGCCAATTAAGAATTCGGAAATCATAATGGGGAGTCCGAGAAGTAGAATGCAGCCAATATAGATGAGGATGAACGCTGCACCACCATTGTTGCCCGTTTCATAAGGGAATCTCCAAATGTTTCCTAAGCCAACTGCCGAACCTGCGGATGCGAGTATCACGCCTATTTTACTACCAAAATGGGGTCTTTTATTTTCTTGCATAAGTCTGTGTCAAGTTATAAACTGTTATTTTATGAACTAGTGTGTCGCAAATATAAATAAATAATCATAAGTTTGCATTTAAATCGTTTATAAATCGCTTATGTTGCGGAATTTAATTAAAGGTTATCCCTTGTCGTTAACGGTGGTAGCTGTTGTCCTTTTTTTGTCGTTGTTTAAACCACCTCATACAGGGTTGGATACCATCTCTAATCTAGACAAGTTGGTACATGTGGCTATGTACAGCGGGGTTTCCGGTCTGTTTTGGTTGGAGTTCCTGAAGCTTTATCGTGGGCGGAGCGGGGTTTTTAGACGGGGCTTTGTTCCGGCTGTGTTTTTTCCTTTGCTTCTGAGTGGGGGGCTGGAATTGGCACAAGCGTATTGTACCACATACCGTGGAGGGGATTGGTTTGATTTTATGGCTAATGCGGTTGGAGTAGGTGTCGGTACGGTGGTGGCTTATCTCTTTATCCGACCTTATTACCAGAAGTAAGCGCTTGCGGATTATAAATAATCCACAAGCGTATGAAGTTTAATGCCGTTTGATCCTTTTATTAAAATGGTCTGGTGTTGCACTGGCTCTTTTTCTAGGTGTTCTATAACCTCTTGTGCCGTGGCAAATTGTTTAAACGGGTGGTGAATGGCAGCAAATTGTTCGCCAACCAACCAGACGTTTTTAAAGTTGCTTGCTTCGAGGTGATCTGCTATCTTTTGATGTTCATTGAAGCTTTCAAGGCCTAATTCTCTCATATCTCCCAAGATGAGCATTTTATTCGTGGCTTCCATGTTCTTGAAATTAGTGATAGCCGCCATCATACTGGTGGGATTTGCATTGTAGGCATCGATTATCAACCTGTTTTTTTCAGTCTCTTTAAGCTGAGAACGGTTATTCTGTGGGGTGTACGCTTCTAGTGCGTCACAGATCTTGTTGGGTTCTACTTGGAAGAATGAGCCGATGGTGATTGCAGCCAATGCGTTTGGAAGATTATAATCGCCAATGAGTTTTGTGTTGACTAACCGCTCCTGCAAATCACTGTCTGTATGCCATTCAAAGGCTAAAAAGGGACCTTTTCCACTCAGACGACCAGTGACATTGAGCTGTGGAGAACTGCCATAAGTTATTTGTTTTAGTTCGGTGGCAATTGCTTTAAGGAACTCATTGTCGTTATGAATAAAGATGGTACTCTCTTTCTTGTTACGGAGGTAGGTATATAATTCTCCTTTGGTTTGGATGACACCTTCAAACGAACCAAATCCTTCGAGATGGGCTTTGCCTACATTGGTGATGAGACCATAATTCGGATCGGCAATCTCTGCCAAAAGTTTGATTTCACCCGGGTGGTTGGCTCCCATCTCTATGACAGCTAGTTGGTGTTCCGGTTTGAGTTGAAGAAGGGTCAGCGGAACGCCAATGTGGTTGTTTAAGTTGCCTTGGGTGTACCATATTTTATAAGATTGCGACAAAACAGCTGCAATCAACTCTTTGGTCGTGGTCTTTCCGTTGGTTCCGGTGATGCCGATAACAGGGATGCCTATTCTCTGCCGATGGTAATGGGCCAATTGTTGCAGTGTAGTGAGTGCGTCTTCTACAAGAAGATAGCGTTTGTCTCCTTCGGCGATGCAGGTCGGATCATCGACTATCGCATACGAACTGCCTGTTTTTAAGGCTTTTTCGGCAAAAAGATTGCCGTTAAAGGCTTCTCCTTTTAATGCGATAAAAAGAGAGTTTTTGGGGCAGTGGCGACTATCGGTCGTTATGCCACTGCAGGTCAGAAATATCTGATAAATAGAATCTAGTTCCATATAAAAAATCTGATTAATTGGAATGCAAACTTAGGCAAAAAAAATGATTTACCCGACTTGTTGTGCTCTCTTCGTTTGTTTTTTTTAGCTTTTTAAAAAAGAGTTTCGTAAATACTCCTTTTACATCAGCAAGTATCTCTCGTTTTAGAGAGAATAACATCGATTACCTTATAAAGACTGATTGATGAGTCTCTCTATGACTTGTGGGAAATAATCGTGTTCTAGCTGGTGTACTCGCTGTGCTAGAGTCTCTGGTGTATCTCCTTCTATAACGGGGCAGGTGGCTTGAAAAATAGGAGCGCCCTCGTCGTAATGTTCATTAATATAATGTATGGTTATACCGGTTTGCGGTTCACAAGCTTCAAGGACGGCTTGGTGTACGTGTAACCCATACATTCCTTTCCCTCCGAATTTGGGCAATAAGGCCGGATGGATGTTGATGATCCGATGTGGGTAAGTCTCAATCAGCTCCTTGGGAATGCGGCGTAGGAATCCGGCTAGTATAATGAAATCGACTTGGTACTCCTTTAGTTGGCTTATAATAAGGTAAGGATTGGGCCATTTTTCTTTGGGAAAAACGACCGAATCGACCTCTAGAACTTTACAACGTTCTAAAACATAAGCTTGAGGCTGGTCTGAAACGACCAAAACAACCTTTATAGAGGGGTCGTTTTTAAAATGACAGATGATATTCTCGGCATTACTGCCTGAACCGGAAGCGAAAATAGCGATGTTTTTTCCCATATGACCTCTTTTGAATGCACATATTCGTGAAAAATGTGCAAAAAGTTGCATTTATTTAATCAAATATTTGCGCAAAACGATAAATATTCATTCCTTTGCAACGCAAATTTAAAGAAATAAAACTAATTATTAATTAAAAATTTAAAGTTATGTCTGAAATTGCATCTAGAGTGAAAGCGATTATCGTTGATAAATTAGGCGTTGAAGAATCAGAAGTTACAAATGAGGCTAGCTTCACTAATGATCTGGGAGCAGATTCTCTTGACACAGTAGAGCTTATCATGGAATTTGAAAAAGAATTCAACCTTTCTATTCCTGATGACGAAGCTGAGAAGATCGGTACAGTTACTGATGCTGTCTCTTATATCGAAGAACACGTTAAGTAATCTGATTTCATAAATATGAAATTGAAAAGAGTTGTAGTAACAGGTCTTGGTGCTATCACACCCGTTGGCAATAGTGTTCCAGAGCTCTGGGATAACTTAGTTAATGGAGTGAGTGGGGCAGGACCTATTACTCATTTTGACGCGTCATTGTTCAAGACTCAATTTGCATGTGAGGTGAAAAACTTCGATGCAACGCAATATGTTGATCGTAAAGAAGCCCGCAAAATGGATTTGTATGCACAGTTCGCTGTTGCTGTGGCTAAAGAAGCGGTTAATGATGCTAGTCTTGATTTGGAAAAAGAAGATTTGAACAAAATCGGTGTTATTTTTGGCGCCGGTATTGGTGGTATACAGACATTTGAAGAAGAAGTGTCAAACTATGCATTGAATAAAGAAAAAGGACCACGTTTTAATCCGTTTTTCATCCCTAAGATGATTTCGGATATTGCTGCTGGTCAGATTTCGATCATGTATGGTTTTCACGGACCAAACTATGCAACTTGTTCGGCTTGTGCTACCTCGACCAATGCTATAGCAGATGCTTTTAACCTGATTCGTTTGGGTAAAGCTAATATTATCGTATCTGGTGGGGCAGAAGCGGCAATCTTTCCGGCTGGTGTCGGTGGATTTAATGCGATGCATGCTATTTCTACTCGTAATGGTGAACCGACTACGGCTTCTCGTCCGTTCAGTGCAAGCCGTGATGGCTTTGTAATGGGTGAAGGTGGTGGTTGCTTGGTTCTTGAAGAGCTAGAGCATGCACAAGCTCGTGGTGCAAAAATCTATGCAGAATTGGTTGGTGTAGGCATGTCGGCTGATGCGCATCACTTAACGGCTTCTCACCCGGAAGGTCTGGGAGCTAAATTGGTGATGAGAAATGCCTTGGAAGATGCTGAAATGGACCCAAGTGCTGTAGATTACATCAATGTTCATGGAACTTCTACGCCTGTTGGCGATATCTCGGAAGCGAAAGCGATAAAAGAGGTGTTTGGTGATCATGCTTTTGATTTGAACATCAGTTCAACAAAATCAATGACTGGACACTTACTTGGTGCAGCGGGAGCTGTGGAAGCAATTGCTTGTATCCTTGCTATCCAAAATGGGGTGGTACCTCCGACTATTAATCACGAAGAAGGTGACAATGATGAAAATATTGATTACAATCTGAACTTTACGTTCAACAAGGCACAAACTCGTGAAGTGAATGTCGCTTTGTCTAATACGTTTGGTTTTGGTGGTCATAATGCATGTGTCATTTTCAAGAAATACGCTGAGTAATATCGTGTTACGGAATCAAATAGATAAGATAAGGCTCTTGTTTGTCAAAGACAAAGAGTCTTATCTTTGTTTTTATAGGATCTTGGGTTTTTACCCGCGACATTTACATTTGTATAAACAAGCGTTGTTGCATAAATCTTCTTCTGTGCGTTCGGAAGAGGGAAGGCAGCTGAATAACGAACGTCTGGAGTTTTTAGGTGATGCTATTCTTGATGCGGTGGTAGGGGATGTTGTTTATAAACGCTTTCCTGGTAAACGTGAAGGCTTCTTGACGAATACCCGGTCGAAAATTGTACAGCGAGAAACGCTGAATAAACTGGCTGTGGAAATTGGGTTGGATAAGTTGGTTATATACTCTTCTCGCTCTTCTTCACACAATAGCTATATGCACGGTAACGCTTTTGAAGCGTTTGTTGGAGCTGTATATCTAGATCAAGGGTATGACCGTTGCAAGGATTTTCTAGAGAAAAGAATTATCAATCAATATATTGACTTGGAAACGATCTCTCGAAAAGAGGTTAATTTTAAATCGAAACTGATTGAATGGAGCCAGAAGAGCAAGCTGGAGGTCTCTTTTGAGTTGATTGAGCAATTTACCGACAAGGAAGGTAACCCTGTCTTTCAGACAGAAATATTGATTCTAGGGCTCTCTGCTGGTACTGGGGTAGGGTATTCTAAGAAAGAATCTCAACAGAATGCGGCTAAGATGGCTCTAAAAAAAATAAAGGACTCTTCTTTTATCAAGGAGATGGATGAGAAGAAGGCTTTGGCTGAAAAGGCTTTGGCTTCGGATGAGAAGAGTCTGGATGACAGCCCATTGATTCTCGTAGAGTAACGTTGTTACTCTTTTTTTTGCTCTAAACAGAACTGATAGGCCTGCGCTTCTCGTCTTAGGGGGTAGTTGCCTCTTAGCTGTTCAAAGAGATTGGGGTCTTTTTTGAGTCTTTCGCTATCAACGAGTGGGTTATAAATTTGGAGTAGCGCTTCTGCTTCACTGTTGGCTCGAATGACTCTTTCTTGAGGGACTGGTGGGTGTATCTCATAATCAGCTTTCAGGTTGAAAAAACGACAAAGTGAGTCGAGAGACATGCGGGTTGCGTTGGCTTTTCCATCGGCTGAATAACCTGCTATGTGTGGCGTACCAATAAACACATGGCTTAGCAGTTCTAAATGAATATCAGGCTCATGTTCCCAAACATCAATAATGGCATTCGAAATGGCTCCTTCGTGCAATGCTTCTAGTAGTGCCGATGTGTCTATCACTTCTCCTCTTGATGAATTGATAATTAATGGTTTTTTTTGGAGTGACTGAAAGAATGATCGGTCTCCTAAATGGAACGTCCGAAATATCTCGTCTCTGTTTAAGGGCGTGTGAAAGGTGATGATATCGCACGTATGAGCTATCTCTTGTAAAGAGACGAATGCGTTTGATCCTTCTTTTTCTTCTCGTGGGGGGTCGTTCAGAAGGACTCGCAGGCCTAGTTTTTTAGCCACTTCGGCTACTCTTTTTCCAACGTGTCCCACGCCAACGATGCCGATGGTTAATTCTTGGAGCTTTATCTGGGCCTTTTGTTGCCACAAGAGGAGTGATGATTCAATGTATTGGGCTACCGAGGCTGCATTGCACCCTGGAGCATTGCTCCAAGTAATACCTTTTTGCTTACAGTAAGTTGTGTCAATATGATCATATCCGATCGTAGCCGTCGCTATAAATTTGACGGAACTTCCATCAAGTAATTTCTGGTCACAACGTGTCCGTGTGCGTACGATTAAAGCATCGGCATTTCGAACGAGTTCTGGGGTAAAATCGCTACCTGGAATGAATAAAACCTCAGAAGCGATCTGTTTAATAGCTGCCTCGATATAAGGAATCTTGTTGTCAATAATAACTTTCATAAGGCGTTTCGGTTTTGATGTTGTCAACTTGTGGCTGTGTACCTCTTTTTAGATGGCCAGTAGACTATCTGGCACGGAGCCCAATGTCTGTCGGTAAACACCACAAGTTTGAGATAGGCAAAGGTACTCTATTTATGCGGATCGTGGATACGTTCAACTTAAAATTTGTCTACTCGTTTTTACAAAAGATTCAGTCTGTGTAGGGCAGCATAAGAATAAATCGGCAGCCTTCGTGGTAATTTGAGTCAAGAATTAAATCTCCTTTGAGCTTTTCGGCTATCGATTTACTGATTGGGAGCCCCAATCCCGTTCCTTGCGAGAAAGAGTTGATTTTGTAGAATCGTTCGAAAATTTGTTCTCTTTGCTCATCGGGTATGCCAATCCCCGTATCTGTTACCGTAAAGTGAATCATTTTGGTCTCTTCTGAAACGTGATACTCTAAGCTAATGACCCCTTGAGTAGTGAATTTAGCTGCATTATGCAGTAAGTTGCTTAAGGCTTGAGTTAGGTATTTGGGGTTGCTTTTGAGCGTGAGTGTGCCTTTGCTTGGCATAAATTGAATGGATACGTCATTTGCCTTGTTGGCTTTGGCTAAGTCTAAACTGATTTGGCAGCAAGCATGGATGTCTGTAGGGATATCCGAAGGCAATTCTTCGTGTTGATCTAATTCCGAAAGTGTTAAGACATCGGTGACGAGTCGTAACAGGTCGTTGCTGTTAGTCTTTATGATTTCGGCAAACTCTTTGGTCTCTGGGTTGATCTGGCTGTAGTTGTCACTTAGTATTTGTGAGAAGCCAACAATTGAGTTCAGAGGGGTTCGGATTTCATGTGACATGCTTTGGATGAAGGTTGTTTTCATCTTACTGCTAGCTTCTGCTTTATCTTTCGCTTTTCGAAGCTCCTCTCGTGAATCAGTTAGTTCACTGTTCTTCTGTTTAAGCTTACTTTCTGATAATCTCAGTTTGCGGTTGAGTAAATTCTCACGGTATAAAAATACAAAAACAAGACCGAGTAATCCGATGAGTGATACAATTAATGTTTTTTTACTTTTTATATCTTTGAGTTGAGCTTGTAAAAGCAACTCTTTCTTTTCAGAGTTGAGTTTTTCTAAGTTGAGCAGAGTGGCAAATTCACTGGTTGCACGTTGCTCGTTGAGCGTTTTTAAAGAGTCATCGATGACTAAATATTCTTGTAGACACTTTAAAGCAGATTCCGTATCCCCCATTTGATAATAAATGTCCGCTTTACTTCGGACCTGAACATTGTTGAGAGCGTGTTCATTGAATTGAGACTCTTTGTTTTCTTGTTTACCAAAGGCTTCTAAGGCTTTTTTGTATTCTTTGGTTTTAACGTAGTATAAAGCTTCTGTGCGATACAGACTTTTCTTGAGAGATTCTAACCGTTTATCTTTTTGAAAAAGCGCAAGGCACTCCTCTAATACAGCTCCTGCTTCAGAGAGGTAGTTGAAAGAGGTGTAGTAATTAATGTAACAGAGCTTGGTGGTAACCTTGTGTACCATTGAATTGGAGTTTGCTTCTGCTTTTTTAAGCATTTGGAGGGCTAGACTTTTATTGTTTTGCCTGATGTAATAGCTTGCAACTTGTGTATAAACGATTGCGATGTTGTAATCTTGGATTTTTTCTTTTTCAACCAATTGAATCGCTTTAAGTTGCCATTCAAAAGCTAATTTATTGATTCCTTTAATGTTATAAATGTGCGCCAAGGTGTTGTAACAGTTAAGTAGCCCCAGCTTGTCATGATAGGTTTGCGCCTCTTTAAGCATGTGCTCGGCTTCGTATAGCGCAATGTTGTTCCGGCCTGTTTTTAAATAGTATAAGATGAGCCGATTTCCCCACGCAAAATAGTAATATTTGAATTGTTTTGTTGCTTTGGCAAAATCTTTAACGATGTTTGTGTAGCGAACAATGCTGTCTTCATTATTGGCACTATAGTAGTAGTGGTCTAGTTTCAACGAGAGTGCAACTGCTTGCATCCGTGAGTCATTCTTTTTATTGGCCATTTGGAAGAGCGTATCTGCCATGTTTAGTACGACAGGTTGCAGAATCAGGCTTTGGCAATGCTGATAATAAGAGTATAGGGTGCTATCCACGTTGAATGCTTCGACTTCTTTTTGAGCGCTAGTCGTTGTGGTAAAAAAAAGCAATATACAAAATAAAAGCAGACTGAGGTGTCTGGTAAAATGTTTTGCGATATTCATTGTTTCTTATTGTATGTATTGCAAATATACGTTTATTTATCAATATTAATAAGGATACTCCTTTTTTTTTGTATACATTTGCATTTGTCTAATTTGATATAATATGATGGAATTACCGGGCTTAAATACTATAACTGTGGGAGGACGATTATTGGACCTTTCTCAGCCTCAAGTGATGGGGATTTTAAATGTAACTCCTGATTCTTTTTATGTGGGAAGTCGTATGCAAACTGAGCAAGACATTGCTAATAGAGCGCGTCAGATAGTAGATGAAGGAGCAACAATGATTGATATTGGAGCTTATTCCTCAAGGCCTGATGCAGAGCACATCTCTTCTGAAGAAGAGATTCGGCGACTTCGAACAGGGTTGGAGATTGTGAAGAAGAATCATCCGGAGATGATTGTTTCGGTCGATACCTTTCGGGCTGATGTGGCTGAAGAGTGTGTGTTGACTTATGGGGTGGAGATGATCAATGACATCTCTGGAGGAGAGATGGATCCGCGCATGTTTGACGTTGTGTCTCATTTGAATGTTCCATATATCATGATGCACATGCAGGGAACTCCTCAAACGATGCAGATGAATCCTCATTATGAACAACTTTTGACCGATATGTTCCTTTATTTCAGTCGGAAAATAGATCTTTTGCGTCAGAAAGGGGTGAAAGACATTCTTTTAGATCCAGGTTTTGGTTTCGGTAAGACGTTAACGCATAATTATGAGATAATGGCTCACTTAGAGGAGTTTCAAGTCTTTGGCCTCCCTTTATTGGTGGGTGTTTCTAGGAAATCGATGATTTATAAACTATTAGATATCACTGCTGAAGACGCTTTGAACGGTACGGTCGTGTTGGATACAGTTGCCTTGTTGAAAGGGGCGACTATTTTAAGGGTTCATGATGTGCGCGAAGCAGTTGAAACGGTTAAAATAGTGGAGAAAATAAAACAATCTAGTTTGAACATCTAATTATTTAAATATTGTGTTTTTCCAATTTGACATAAAAGATTTTATCGATATTCTATTGGTCGCCTTTCTGTTGTATTACACATACAAGTTAATGAAGGCATCTGGTTCGATTAAAATATTTACAGGCATCTTGGTCTTTATTTTGATTTGGATTGTGGTGACCCAGGTCTTAGAGATGAAGCTGCTTGGCTCTATCTTTGATACTTTAAAAAATGTCGGTGTATTAGCTTTAATCGTTCTTTTTCAAGATGAAATCCGTCGGTTTTTGCTCACATTGGGCTCACATAAACATGTGAGTGCTTTGGTGCGTTTTTTTTCCGGAGCAAAGAAGCAGGCGTTGAAGAATGACGAAATTATGCCTATTGTGATGGCGTGCTTGAGTATGGGGAAACAGCGGGTAGGGGCACTTATCGTTGTAGAACACAACATCCCGTTGGATGAGATTGTCTATACAGGAGAAGAGGTCGATGCTAAAATAAATCAGCGATTAATCGAAAATATCTTTTTTAAAAATAGTCCGTTGCATGACGGAGCTATGATTATTAGCCGGAAACGGATCAAAGCTGTTGGCTGTATCCTTCCAGTTTCACACAATTTAGATATCCCCAAAGAACTTGGCTTACGTCATCGTGCCGCTATGGGGATGGCTCAAGAATCTGATGCACACGCTATTATCGTTTCTGAAGAAACCGGATCTATCTCAGTGGCGTATCAAGGGCGATTTTATTTAAAACTGAATGCAGAAGAGTTGGAACGAATGTTGACTGAACATAATTAACCACATTAATTTAATACAAGTATGGATAGAAGAGATTTTTTAAGAACAGGTGGTTTGGCTTTAGCCGGATCATTGGCAACTGGATCGGCTTTGGCTTTTCCCTCTTCGATGGGAGGAGCACTTGGCGGAAAAGAGGCAGATAAGCGTGCTGCTGTCTCATCGGCTATGATTCATTTTGGTGTGAGCGAAGGGGATTTGAAGAAAATTCTTGCGGTAGCTCTTGAAAAAGGAGGTGATTATGCCGATCTATTTTTTGAACATACGTTGACTAACAACATCAGTCTGATGGATGGCTCTGTGAATAGGAGCTATTCTAATATTGATTATGGAATGGGTGTGCGTGTCTTGTCGGGTGATCAAACAGGCTATGCTTATGTGGAGAATATTACGCTAGAGGAGATGTTAAAAGCGGCTCGTACGGCTGCTCGTATTGCTTCTTCGAATAAAGGGAAGAAACCGCTGAATCTAACGGCTAAAGATCTTAAACAAAATTATTATCCGGTGAGCTCTTCGTGGGAGGAGATCAGTCTGAAGGATAAAATTCCTTATTTACAAAAATTAAATGATCGTATTTTTGCGCTTGATAATCGGGTGCATAAAGTACAAGCTAGCCAAAGTGATAGCACGTCTCATATTTTGTTTTGCAGTTCGGACGGTGTGTCTTATTATGATTATCGGCCGATGGTCACTTTGGGGGCTGTTTGTATTATGGAAGAGAATGGCAAGATTGAGAATGGATATGCTGCCCGAGCTTATCGTAAGGGGGCTGAGTTCCTGACCGACGATGTGGTGGAAGTTCTGGCACGCGAGGCGGTTGATCATACGGCTATTTTATTTAAAGCGATAAAGCCGAAAGGTGGAGAGATGCCTGTGGTGATGGGTGCCGGTGGATCTGGTATTCTGCTTCATGAGGCTATCGGACATGCTTTTGAAGCCGATTTTAACAGAAAGAACATTTCGATCTTTTCTGATCAATTGAATAAAAAGGTTTGTAATGAGCACATCAGTGTGATCGATGATGGAACGATACCGTTTAATCGCGGGTCTGTGAACTTCGACGATGAAGGTGTTGAAGGGCAAAAGACGTATTTGGTGAAGGATGGTGTGCTGACTAGTTACATTCACGATCGTATCAGTGCGAAGCATTATGGCATTGCTTCGACGGGTAATGGGCGGCGTGAATCGTTCCGAGCCATGCCTATTCCACGGATGCGTGCAACTTATATGGATCCAGGAAATGTCAAAGAGGCCGATATTATTGCTTCGGTGAAGAAGGGCATTTTTGTAGACAACTTTACCAATGGACAGGTGCAGATTGGTGCTGGTGATTTTACGTTCTTTGTAAAATCGGGTTATTTAATTGAGGATGGGAAGCTGACTCAGCCTATTAAGGATATCAATATTATTGGTAATGGACCGAAGGCTTTGGCCGATATCACCATGGTGGCCGATAACGCTAAGATCGATAATGGAACTTGGACGTGTGGAAAAGATGGACAGTCTTGTCCGGTGACTTGTGGGATGCCTTCTGCTTTGGTTAGCAAGCTGACAGTGGGTGGTGAAAATTAAGTTCAATTGTTTAAATCCAGATTAATTATGATATCAGATAATAATAAAAAGTTGGCACAATGGGCCATGGACTTCGCCTTGAAGAATGGCTGCCAATCGGCTAAGGTGGTGTTATATTCTAACTCGAATACCTCTTTTGATTTGCGTGATGCAAAAATGGATAAACTTCAGCAAGCGTCTGAAGGTGGACTGAGTGTCTCGTTGTATGTGGATGGGCGTTATGGGAATTTCTCTACCAATAGGTTGGATAAGAAAGAGTTAGAGGTGTTTATCAAGAACGGTATCGATTCTACGCGGTATTTGGCTAAAGATGAAGCACGTGTGCTGCCCGATCCTTCGCGTTATTACAAAGGTGGAAAACCGGACTTAGAATTGTTCGACACGCAATTTGCATCGATCGATCCTGATAAAAAGGTCGAATTGGCTAAGGCCGTAGCCGAAGAGGCTTTAGGAAAGGATGAACGTATTATTTCGGTAGCCTCTTCTTACAGTGATGGTGAAAATTTTTCTTACCGTTTGGCTAGCAACGGTTTTGAAGGTGAATCAAAAAGTACCTGGTACTCTTTGTCGGCCGATATTTCGATTAAAGGAGAGGGTGAAGCTCGTCCATCTTCTTGGTGGAATGAGTCGGCGCTGTTTTATGGCGATTTGCTCAAGACGAATATTGGGAATAAGGCTTTGGAGAGAGTTTTATGTAAGCTCGGCCAGAAGAAGGTGGCATCCGGTCAATATACGATGGTGGTTGATCCGATGAATAGTCGACGTTTATTGGGGCCTGTAATGGATGCTTTATATGGTTCTTCTTTGCAACAAAAGAATTCGTTCTTGCTCAACCAACTGAATCAAAAAGTCATGAGTGATAAGATGACGTTGATCGACGAACCTCATTTGGTGAAATCCTCCGGAGCACGTTATTTTGATGCTGAAGGGGTGGCTACTCAAAGACGTTCGGTGTTTGATAAAGGGGTCTTGAGTACGTATTTTATCGATACTTATAATGCAAAGAAAATGGGTGTTGCCCCTACTATTAGCTCTCCTTCGCTTTTGGTGCTTCAAACGGGACATAAAAAGCTCGAAGAGTTAGTTGCCGGTGTAGATAAAGGTATCTTGGTAACAGGGTTTAATGGCGGTAATAGCAACAGTACAACGGGTGACTTCTCGTATGGTATTGAAGGGTTTCTTATTGAGAACGGTAAACTTACGCAGCCGGTATCTGAGATGAATGTGACGGGAAATATGGTTACACTTTGGGCTTCATTAGTCGAAACAGGTAATGATCCACGTTTAAGTTCCTCTTGGCGTATTCCTTCATTGGTCTTTGAAGGGGTCAACTTTAGTGGATTGTAGATGGGCTCATGGCCGGTGCGTTTTCTGTTTTAGAACAGAGAACTTCTTGGGTGGGCAATAGAAAAATAGAAAAGTAGATTTAGCTGGAGTGTTCTTATACTTTTTAGTGTAGAACGTGTGCTAAATCTACTTTTCTATTTTTGGAATATGCCAGACGGGTGGGGAAATAGAGCGCATAGATTCTGTCCTCTCATGAAACAGAGAGATTAGAACTTGTTTTGAGTGAATAATCGTCCTCTTTAACTGAAAATTAATCTTAGAATAGGTTTCGTTGATCTAACTTTGGGGCATTAAATAAAGTCGTTATATTATGAAAAACAGAATCATTTATTTATTGTTTTTTCTCTTTTTAGTGGTGGATGCCTATTCGCAAGCAGACCACTCTTTCACACTTGGAGAGAACACGTTTTTACTTAATGGTAAGCCTTTTGTCGTAAAAGCAGCGGAGTTGCATTATACAAGAATCCCGAAACCTTATTGGGAACATCGTATTCAAATGTGCAAAGCGCTTGGTATGAATACGATCTGTATGTATGTCTTTTGGAATATACATGAGCAGAAGGAGGGGCAGTTCGATTTTAGTGGGCAGAATGATATCGCTGAATTTTGTAGGTTGGCCCAAAAAAACGGGATGTACGTTATTGTTCGTCCGGGACCTTATGTTTGTGCTGAATGGGAAATGGGGGGATTACCTTGGTGGCTGTTGAAAAAGAAAGAGGTCGCTTTGCGTACGCTTGATTCCTATTATATGGAGCGGGTTAAGCATTTTATGACAGAGGTTGGACGTCAATTGGCACCCTTACAGCTAAACCGTGGTGGCAATATTATCATGGTGCAGGTGGAGAATGAATATGGGTCGTATGCGACAGATAAAAAATATGTTGCAGCTATCCGGGATTTGGTGAGAGGGGCTGGCTTTAATGGGGTACCTTTGTTCCAGTGCGACTGGAGTAGTAATTTTTTAAATAATGCGTTGGATGATTTGCTTTGGACGGTCAACTTCGGTACTGGGGCTAATATCGACCAACAGTTTAAAAAATTGAAAGAGGTCCGACCGAATACGCCACTGATGTGTAGTGAGTTCTGGAGTGGTTGGTTCGATCATTGGGGACGCAAACATGAAACAAGACCTACTGCGGATATGGTTAGAGGGATAAAGGAGATGCTCGATCGTAACATCTCGTTTAGTCTTTACATGACTCATGGTGGGACGACTTTTGGTCATTGGGGTGGTGCCAATAATCCAGCTTATTCAGCGATGTGCAGTTCGTACGATTATGATGCGCCTATTAGCGAGGCTGGCTGGGCTACTGAAAAGTATTTTTCTCTTCGCAATCTTCTGAAAAATTATCTTTCTACTGAAGAGAAGCTGACCGAGGTGCCACAAGCTTATCCTGTCATAGAAATACCAACCATCAGCTTGACTCAGGTGGCTCCTTTGTTTGATAATCTGCCTAAACCAATTCAAACGGAGGAAATTAAGCCGATGGAATACTTTGGTCAGGGTTGGGGAAGCATTCTCTATCGGACTGTTTTGCCGAAAAAAATAGAGGCTGGCACTTTGTTGAAAATGACAGAGTTGCACGATTGGGCACAGCTCTTTGTAGATGGAAAGATTTTAGGGCGATTAGATCGTAGAAAGGGGGAGTGTACCATGGTATTACCTGCACTTAAATCTGGCGCTAAGCTTGATATTTTAGTTGAAGCCATGGGAAGAGTGAATTTTGATAAATCGATTCATGACCGCAAAGGCATTACGGAAAAAGTGGAATTAATCTCTTCCGAAGTTTCCATAGAGGTTAAGAACTGGGATGTCTATTGTTTACCAGTAACGTATCAGTTTGCTAAAAACAAGCATTATCATGAGGGTGAATCGCTGTTGGCTCCCTCTTATTATAAAGCAACATTTAACTTGGAACGTGTGGGAGACACTTTTTTGGATCTATCGACTTGGGGGAAAGGATTGGTTTGGGTGAATGGTCATGCCATGGGGCGTTTTTGGGAGATTGGCCCTCAGCAAACGCTTTATATGCCAGGCTGTTGGCTAAAAGAGGGTATCAACGAGATCATTGTATTGGATCTCAAAGGACCTGTCTCTGCAACTATAAAAGGGTTGAAAACGCCTCTTTTAGATGTGTTGCGGGAAGATGTGCCTAAAACCCATAGGGCAGTAGGAGAAACGCTTCATTTAATTGGTAAAGAGGTCGCTCATGAAGGAGTGCTTTCGGCTGGAAATGGTTGGCAGGAAGTTCGGTTTGAGCAACCACGCTGTGGCCGTTTTTTCTGTTTTGAAGCATTGTCAGCTTACCATAGTGATCCAATAGCTTCGATTTCTGAACTTGAACTTTTGGGAGTAGACGGGCACTCCTTGTTGCGTGAACACTGGAAGATACGTTATGCCGATAGCGAAGAGATTAGGAGTGGAAACTATACGGCTGATAAAATCTTTGATTTACAGGAATCCACTTTTTGGAAAACCGTTGATCATCAAGCATACCCACATCAACTCGTGATTGACTTGAGTCGGGTTGAAACCGTTACAGGATTTCGTTATCTGCCACGTGCCGAGAAAAATGTTCCGGGGGCGACGAAGGAGTATCGGGTCTATTTAAAAGGAACAGATTTTAACTACTAACAGATTTTTAAGTCAAAAAACACCTGCTATGCCTTTACAAAAAGCATAGCAGGTGGAACTGATGACACATTTTTACTCTAACTCTTCTAATATTTTTTTTACATCGACAGGTAGTAATCGGCCATAAACTTTTTCTCCAATCATGACCACAGGAGCTAGTCCACAAGCACCTACACAGCGTAAACAGTCGAGTGAGAATTTCCCATCGGGAGTTGTCTCGCCAACTTCGATACCAAGTACCCGCTTGAACTCTTCCAGAAGTTTCTCTGCACCTCGTACATAGCAGGCTGTTCCCATGCATACCGAGATAGCATGTTTGCCTTTTGGGGTCATGGTAAAGAAGGTGTAAAACGTAACTACACCATACACTTTCGATACCGGTATGTTTAGTTGAGTGGCGATAATGCGTTGTATCTCTTCTGGCAAGTAACCATGTAGATGTTGTGCTTCGTGCAAGATGTTGATCAGTTCTCCCGGTTTATTTCCATGCTTGTCACAAATGCTCTTGACTTGTTCGATCACATCACATGCTAATTTTATTTCAGCCATAGCTTTTCTACTTTAAGGTTAGTCTATCGATTTATTGAAGTAATGGGTATGAAGTAACTTCTCAGAGATTTCACCCAGCGGCTTACCGAGATACTCCTCGTATAGCTTCTGTATGAAAGGATTCTCGTGCGACTTGCGTAGCATTTTGTTTTTATCCTCTCTGTAAAGAGCATTGGCACGTGCATAGAGAACCTCTGAATTGCCGTGGTGCAACGGTTGCCCTCCTCCGCCGATACAGCCGCCGGGGCATGCCATGATTTCGATGACATGATACTCATTCGATCCGTTGCGAATATCTTCCAAGAGTGAACGAGCATTACCCAAACCATGAGCGATACCGACTTTGAGTTCAAACCCATTTAAGTTGATCGTAGCCCGACGCAACCCCTCTAAGCCGCGCACTTGTTCAAAACTGACGTTTTCGAGTGTTTTGCCGGTGTATATTTCGTAAACTGAACGCAATGCTGCCTCCATAACGCCACCGGTGGTACCAAAGATAACTCCTGCACCGGTTGAGGCACCAAGCGGTTGGTCGAAATCGCTATCTGGCAACAGAGTGAATCCGATGTTGGCCCGTTTTATTAAGCGAGCAAGTTCACGTGTCGAGATGGAGTAATCTACATCTGGGTTGCCGTCAGTCTTAAATTCTGGGCGGTCACATTCATACTTTTTAGCTAAGCAAGGCATGATAGAAACAACGATCAGTTCTTCACGTGGAATTCCCATTTTCTCGGCCCAATACGTTTTGGCTATCGAACCGAACATCTGTTGAGGTGAGCGAGCCGTCGATGGAATATCGAGCATGTCTGGAAAGTGGTGTTCGAAGAAGTTAACCCAAGCTGGACAGCAGGACGTCAGAATAGGTAAACGCACCGACTGATCGCCATTGAGATAACGTGTTAGCCGATTCAAGATCTCTGATCCCTCTTCCATAATCGTTAGGTCGGCAGCAAAATCGGTATCGAACACGGCATCGAATCCTAGTTCACGAAGGGCATAAACCATTTTCCCAGTCACCAAACTGCCAGGAGGCAATCCGAACTCCTCACCCAAAGCTGCACGCACGGCAGGGGCTGTCTGAACGATCACTTTTTTATTGGGGTTAGCAAGATCTTCTATCAATCGGTTGGTGTGGTCACGTTCGGTTAAGGCCCCTACGGGACAAACAGCGACACATTGTCCGCAATACGTACATTCACTATCGGTCATCATCTTATCGAATGCCGGTGCGATAGTGGTGTTGAATCCACGTCGGATAGCACCTAGTGCGCCGACCGTTTGCACTTCGTTGCAGACACTTTCGCATCGGCGGCAAAAGATACATTTGTCCATGTTGCGGACAATCGACGAGGTAACTTCCCGTTTGCGAGGTGAAAGTTCACCACCGTTGAACGGCATCTCACGAATATTAAACCGTAATGCTAAATCTTGTAATTCACAATCGCCCGATTTAGGGCAAGTGAGACACTCATTCGGATGATCAGAAAGAATCAACTCAGCTACCACTTTGCGGGCATTCATCACTCGTAAAGTGCTTGTTTTGATCACCATCCCTTCTTCGCAGCGGGTCGCGCATGAAGGAGCCAGGTTTTTTCGTCCTTCTACCTCTACCACACAGATACGGCAAGAAGCCGGGTTATTTTTAACGCAAGTACCCTCTAAGTTGATGTGGCAAAGGGTTGGGATGTCAATTCCTATTTTTCGGGCAGCCTCTAAAATAGTCGCCCCGTATGGAACGGTGATAAAATGTTTGTCTATTTGTAATGTTACTTGTTTCTTTTCCATAGTCATCGATTTTAGCATACACTAATAGCATTGAACTTACAGCGTGCCATGCACATTCCACATTTGATACACTTGTCGGGTATAATGGTATGTGGTTTTCGAACCGTTCCAACAATGGCATCTGCTGGACAGTGCTTGGCACAGAGGTGGCAACCGATGCAGAGTTCTGGATTGATGGTATAGGTAAGCAATGCTTTACACTGTTTGGCCCGGCATACTTTATCGTGCACATGCTCTAGATACTCGTCATAGAAATTATCTAAGGTCGAAAGGACCGGATTAGGCGAGGTTTGTCCCAAGCCACAGAGGGCTGTGTCTTTTATGACTCTTCCTAGTGTAGAAAGGGCTTCGAGATCTTTTTCAGTTCCCCGACCATCGGTAATTTTATTGAGTAATTCCAGCAACCGTTTATTACCTATTCTACAAGGAGTACATTTACCGCACGACTCTTCTACTGTAAAGTCCAGATAGAAGCGAGATACCGATACCATGCAGTCGTCTTCGTCCATTACAATCATACCGCCCGACCCCATCATCGAACCTACTGCCAGCAAGTTATCAAAATCGATCGGTGTATCTAAATGCTTTTCCGTTAAACAGCCACCCGATGGACCACCGGTTTGTACCGCCTTAAACTTCTTTCCATTTTTGATGCCACCACCTATTTCATAAATAACCTCACGTAGCGTGGTACCCATGGGAACCTCAATTAAGCCGACATTATTAATCTTTCCTGCCAATGCAAACACTTTCGTCCCTTTCGATTTAGGAGTCCCGATAGAAGCAAACCAGTCGGCCCCTTTCTCCATAATGACAGGAACGTTGGCCAGTGTTTCTACGTTATTAACAGTAGTTGGTTGGCCCAAGTAGCCCTGTTCTGCCGGAAATGGAGGTTTAAGAGTTGGCTCGCCCCGTTTACCTTCCATCGAATGAATCAATGCCGTTTCCTCGCCACAAACAAAAGCGCCTGCCCCATAACGTATTTCGATATCGAAATCAAATTCTGTTTCTAGAATACGTTCTCCTAGTAGCCCATAAGTTCTGGCCTGATCGATAGCTACTTTTAGGCGTTGGATAGCCAGCGGATATTCTGCACGGATGTAGACTAGTCCTTTCGATGCACCGATAGCATAACCACAGAGAGCCATGGCTTCAATAATGGAGTGTGGATCGCCTTCCATAATGGATCGGTCCATAAATGCACCTGGGTCACCTTCATCGGCATTACAAACCACAAACTTTGTTTCTGATGCTTGTCGTGCAGCTAGTTCCCATTTCAAACCGGTAGGGAAACCACCACCACCACGTCCGCGTAAGCCCGATTGTTTAATAACCTCGGTTACCTGTTCCGGCTTTTTGGACAATAAATAGTTGGCTAGTGGGAAGTATCCACCTCGTGCAATGTACTCATCAATATTTTCCGGATCAATAAAACCACAGTTTTGCAATGCAATCCTGACTTGTTTTTTGTAGAACGCCATGTGTTTAGAATCGCTCACGGTATGCTCTGTGTTGGGGTCAACGTAGAGTAGACGTTCCAGCTTTTTACCGTTGATGATATGCTCGCCGACAATTTCATCTACATCTTGAGGGGTGACTTGGACATAAAATGTATTGTCCGGGATGATTTTAACGATAGGCCCTTTCTCGCAAAAGCCGAAACAGCCTGTAATAATCACATCTACCTGAGCGGTCATGTTTTTCTCAGCAATCACCTTTTTGAAATTCTCGGCAATGAGTTGACTTGATGAAGCTTTACATCCAGTACCACCACAGATCAGAATCTGAAGTTTGGAGGTACCTGTGTTTAGTCCACAACTGCATTCTGCAGTTTCTCGGTTGCTTTGTTCTCGTAAAAGGAGAGTGCTTTCTGCTTTGTTTTTAATGGCTTCTAAAGCCTTAATAGATAACACTTTCATGGATATTAGATTGGTTGTTGTTTTACAAATATAACCTTTTGATTGAAAAAGCAACTATTTTTGTCGAAAAAGTTGTGTGATAAGACTTTAGAGCCCGAATAATTGGCGCTTTTCTGGTGCGTTTTGATAAAAGAAGGAGTGGTATAGAGGTGCAGTCTGATTTTTATTGAAAAAAGGCGGGCTTTGTTGGAAAAGTGTTACTTTTGGATCTGAAAGCTTTTTATCAATAATTCTCTAAAAAATGGATCTCTTATGAAAAAACAGTCGTTTCTTATCGTTTTATTCTTGTGGACCGCTCTTTCGGGGTATGGCATAGAAAAAGAAATTAGTTTAAAAACGCCGACAGGTGATCTTTATGGTTCGATGATACTGCCCGACGGGCCTAGTGAGAAAGGTGTTATTGCTCTTTTTATTTGTGGTTCGGGGCCAACCGATCGGAATGGCAACAACCCGCATATGAAAAATAACTCCATTAAATACCTTGCTGAGGCGTTGGGTGCTGCTGGTATTCCTTCAGTGCGATACGATAAACGGGCGATAGGTGCAAGTGCTAAAGCAGCGATGTCAGAATCGGAACTACGTTTCTCTATGTACGTAGATGATGCCAAAGCATGGATTGACTTACTCTCGAAAAGTTACCGTAAGGTCGTTCTTATCGGGCATAGTGAAGGGTCTACTATAGCTATTCTTGCTGCGATGTCTCACCCTAAGGTGGGTGGACTCGTCTCCATAGCTGGTCCAGGTAGGGTGGCTAATGAGATTCTCAAGCAGCAACTAGCCGATCAGCCTCAGATGGTCAAAGACAGTGCCTATCCCATCATTGATAAGCTAAAAGCCGGACAGATGGTGAACGATGTTCCGCCGATGTTGAATGTGCTGTTTCGGCAGAGTATTCAACCTTATCTGATTTCTTGGTTTGCGGTCGACCCAGCTCACTCTATTCGTCGGGTGAAGATTCCGACTCTACTGATTCAAGGAGATAAAGATATTCAAGTAGGTTTAGAGGAGTTGGAATTGTTACATCAGGCACAGCCCCGAGCTCAAAAAGTTATCGTGCCTGGTATGAATCACGTGTTTAAGCCCTGTTTATCAGTCGATAAGATGAGCCAGATGGCGGCGTATAATACGATTAGTTTGAAGAATGTACCGGCATTTGAATCCGCAGTTGTCCAGTTTGTGAAAACAATCAAATAACGGTGCAGGGCGTATGGACGTGAAATACCTCAACTTATCTGCGGAAAACATAGGCACTGAGCATATCTGTTGTGCCTTTTCGGATAAGAAATGCCAAGCTGGCTATGAATTAAAAAAGAGTTGGTTAAAAGGGGAGTTGCCCAGTGGTTATACCTTTCGAAAGTTGGATGAGCGGGCTAAAGTTTTTATTGAATATGGTCCTGCAGAGCATGCGTGGGTTCCAGTTGAGGCACCCAACTATCTGATGTTGGGCTGTTTTTGGGTTTCTGGGAAATATAAAGGACACGGTCATGCGAAAGCACTTCTTCAATGGGTTATTGAGGAAGCTCGATTACAAGGGAAAGACGGACTTGTGGCTGTCGTCGGTACCTCTAAATTTCATTTTATGAGTGATGGGCAATGGCTTATCAGGCAAGGTTTTGAAGTCGTACAGCAGTTGGCTTATGGTTTTTCCTTGTTGGCTTTGAAGTTAAAGCCAACCGCTTTGTTGCCAGCGTTTAAGAGCACTGTTTTGTCGGGTGAATGTACCGATAAAGAGGGGTTGACTGTTTATTACTCACACCGTTGTCCGTTTACCGAGTATCATGTTTCCACTTCATTGGTCGAAACAGCGCAAACCCTACAATTGCCCTTGAAAATAATCCATTTAGCTCATAGAGCGCAAGCACAAGAAGCGCCAACACCTGGTACGCTCTTTTCTTTATTTTATAAAGGACAATTTCTGACCACCGATGTGAGTGCTTGTCTTAAAGATAAGTTATTAAAGGCTATTGATAAGCAGTCGTTTTAATGAGAGATGTACAGGAAAAGCGTGCTTTTGTTTTTTTGTGTAGCGAAAAACTATTTGGGAGTGTTCTTTTTTGGGATCAAGACGAAAAGTATGTGGGTGACAAATGTTAAACACAAAGCTTCGAAGCACTCCACATATCAATAAGCGACAGATCTTAATTGAAATATAGTGTTTTACGAAAAGATATTATGGATCAGTCCGAAAACCCTGGGGACGCTTTCTCTCTATTTCTAAAAGAGTTTTTATCTTTGTGGGATAAATCTCAAATATATTAATATCAATGTCTAA
>RZZX01000031.1 GCA_009929715.1 Bacteroidia bacterium | reverse complement strand
CTCCGGTTGTCTTTTCGGCGTTAAGAAGGTCAAGCTGTTTGAGCGCAGCGAGTTCTTGACCTTTAGCCGAAAAGGCAACCGGAGTAGCCCGATGGGGTGAAGCCTTGATTTTTCTTTGTTACTTTCTTTGTATCAAGACAAAGAAAGTAAAGACAAGGGAGTGAAGCCTTGATTTTTCTTTGTTACTTTCTTTGTATCAAGACAAAGAAAGTAAAGAGAAAAGTAACAAATACTATTTAGCCCCCCCCACTTCCATTTGCAATCAAAAAAAAGAAATTGTTTCTTTGCACAATCTAACAAAACGCAACAACGATCAACCACCCAAAAAACCAAGCCATGATCCAAAAAATAATCCTCGCATTCGACACCTTTAAAGGCTCAGCCACCTCGTTAGAACTAGCTCAAGCTGTCAAAACCACCCTTTTAAAAGAACTTCCCCACTGCAACATCCTCAGCTTTCCGATAGCAGACGGTGGAGAAGGGACCACCCAAGCCCTATGCAGCACCCTCCACGTCGACACCATTCACTGTCGAGTACACGACCCTTTAATGCGACCAATAGAAGCCAGATACGCCATCACCGCAGACGGAACAACAGCCATCATCGAAATGGCAGCAAGCAGCGGCCTTCCGCTCGTAGAGCCAGAAAAGCGGAATCCACTTTACACCACCACCTATGGCACCGGAGAACTCATAAAAGATGCACTTAATCGCGGTTGCCGTCGATTCATTATCGGTTTAGGCGGAAGCGCCACCAACGACGCTGGCATCGGAGCCTTGAATGCACTAGGCATACGCTTCCTCGACCATCAAGGAAAAGAACTGAGTCCCATAGGGAAAAGCCTCAAAGCGATAAAGTCTATTGATGAAAGATCGCGTCATCACGCCCTCAAGGAGAGTGAATTTATACTCGCCTGCGACGTCAGCAACCCCTTTTCAGGAACTCAAGGCGCCGCACACATCTTTGCCCCACAGAAAGGCGCATCTCCAGACCACGTGACCACACTCGACGAAGGCTTAAAACAGTATGCCGCCATCCTTAAACACGCTAAAAAGATAGATATCAACGCCATTCCAGGAGCAGGCGCAGCCGGAGGCATGAGCGGAGGCTTGTTGCCCTTCCTCCATGCCACCTTAAAGCCCGGTATCGAAACCCTCCTCGAAGCCCTAAACTTTAGAGAAGCCATCGAAGATGCCGACCTCATTCTCACCGGTGAAGGAAAGCTTGATGCTCAGACAACTATGGGAAAAGCTTTAAACGGCATCCTTTCCGCCGCCTATGAGAAACAAATTCCCGTGATAGCACTCGGTGGTCAGGTAGAAGAGAGTGAAGCACTTCATAAAGCCGGATTTACAGCCATCTTTTCCATTCAACCAGGTGTCATCAGTTTAGAAGAAGCCATGTTAAAAGAAAATGCCCTTCAAAACCTACAACGAACAGTACTTCAAGTTGTACGCCTAGTAAACCGTTTCAAGCCATAATGCCATTGTTTGCGAGGTTTTACCGGTAGTTCGGTAGAAGTTGATTTTACAAAATATTGATTATAAATCAACCCAGACACAATCAAAACAAGCCCCAGATAAGTGGTAAAAACGATCTTCTCGCCCAAAATAAGTGAAATCAAGAAAAGTGAAAAGAAAGGTGCCAGATAACACATCTGATTAATCAAAGCCGGATTCTTTGTTTTTCGCATAGCCAACCCAAAGAATGTAAACGGAATACCAATCTCGAAACAACCGATATACATTCCCGAGAGCAATCCCGGAAGCGTATGAATAGTAACTCCGATCACAAAGCTAGCAGAAACCAGATAAAAGCTACCGAACAAAAAAGTCATAAACAAGCTCACAGTTGCATCAATGTGTCTGTTTTGATTGCTAATCAGCCAATAAGTAGCCCATAAAAAAGCACTCACCGCTGCTAGCAGAAAGCCCTCTAAACAGACCGATTTTCCCGTTTGCCCACTGCCCAAACTAATCAGCACCACCCCACCTAAAGACATACACATGCCTACATATTTTTTTATCGGAATAGGTTGATGAGCAAAAACAGCCAATAAAACAAGCAAAACGATGGGCCAAGCATAACTGATGGGTTGTGCTATCTGAGCAGGTAATAAATCATACGCCTTAAATAAAACCAAGTAATAAGAGACCGGATTGATCAATCCGATTCCAGCAAAATAAACCCATTGCTTAGCAGAAAGATTATTGACCAACCGCCACTTCTTTTGCAAAGTCAGCAAGCTGGTAAATATCAACAAAGCCGTGCAGCTAGCGATAAGAATCATTTCAAAATGGGTCAGATGCGTCAAAGCTATTTTAAAAGCCGTAGCCACTGTAGACCAACTCAAAATGGTCACACCTGCATAAACAACCGATTGGTTATTCTCTTTCATAGTTTTATTTCATTTAAGACAAACAAATACCTTTCAAAAGGCCCACAAAAGTAGTCATTGTTTTAATTCAAACAAGCAATTTATGAAATAATTTATCAATCGGAAGCAAAGAGTTAAAAGCCTATATCCAAAGCGCTTTACAGCCCATCACCTTTCACATTCATTTCATTTAACCACAAACTTAAGAGTCAAGATTTATCGACCATTCAAAAAGACAGAAAAACAAGCCTATTTAATGCCCATTTATCACTAAAAAAGCGAGTACACCCAACAATAAAAAGAAAAAGCCCTGCAAAAAAGATCCTTCAAAGAAGTCTATCCTCTGCAGAGCAATTCAATAAATACGCACAAAACAAACCATCCTCAAAAAAAGAGTTGTCTTGAGCACCATTCTTTGACTTATTTAGACGAAGTAGGCTGCTTATCGGCCCACTGCTTAAACATCTCAATCGCTTTAGCCAATACCCCGGCCGAACCTTTAAAACTGCCACTCCCCGAAGGCTTATTGCCCATGCCATACCATTCATAAAAACCTTGATTTTGGATAACCCGATCGATCATCGGACGCACCTCAGCATACGCCTCAGCCACCATGCCGTGAGCGATAAGTTGTTGAATCATCCGGCCACCAAACCAAGTCCAGTCGCCCCCATTCTGATACACATAAGGGTGTGCCATTCCGCCGTGAAAGAAACCCTCAGGATAAACCGGATACACTGTTAAGCCGATGCTTGGCATACCAGATAACCTCACATTCTCCACCATTTGAGCATTCACCTTCGCCACCTCACTCGGAGTTAGCAACCCCGCCTCAATAGCCACTGCTGTACCGCCATGGTAATGAATGGCATTTTCATCAAATCCTTCAGGGATAGGCGACTCTTTTAGATAGATATGCGGAATAAACTTCTGCCGTTCAGCGTCCCACAAATGCTTGCGTGCATTCACGGCCAACCGGTTTTTAAGTTCCTCCCAACGAGCCACACGAGCTTTCACACGATCCATTCCCTTCATCGCCTCCAACGCAAGAATAAACATGGCATTATCATACACATCAATCGCTGGAGTCGATAACGCATTCATATCACATCCAAAGTCGTCATTAGGCTGTACATCCCCCCAATCGGCAGTCATTGCCCCATAAATCAAACCATAATGTTCACTGTATCGCTCCTTCATCAAATAATCGATCATGTCGGCCATCCGATCGATCACCTTCCGTCCGCCAATACGTGTTTGAAGAATCTGTTTATCACCCGTCTTTCGGATATACTTTGCCACCAATTGAATCAATGAACTCTCTTGGTCAGTCTCTACCGTATTTTTGAATCCCACATGATTAGGTGCCAAATTAGAATAATAAGGTGTATCATCATGCCAAGTAAAATCCTTCTTCAACACATACCCATCGATCATCTCGTTGTTCGGTTGTTGCATTTTAAAAAACAGCAAAATAGCCCCACGCAAAGTCTTCTGGTCGAACTCCTCACAAGCTGTTTCGATAAACGTATTCATATCGCGCGCCCAAACCTGCGAATACCCACTACCGGCATTCAAACCGTTATGAATCACTCGGCGTGCCAAAGAGTCGACTGTAGTCAAAGAGTCGTCGTTCAAGATCTCCTTAGCCAACTCCTGCTTAGCCCAAGTACGCAGCAACACAATAGCTTTATAAAGCACGCCAGCCTCTCCACGGAACGTTCCCGATCCCATCGGTTCACCCGCAGGCGTATACCATTCATTAAATCCCTGATTCTCTACCACACGGGCCAACATCGGTTGTAATTCATCATACGCCTCACCGATCATGCCATATTGCACCAACGCATGAATCATACGTGCTCCAAACCAAGTCCAGTCGCCCCCATTCTGATAGCCGTAAGGATACATCCCCACTCCCTTGAACGCTCCGGCAGGATAAGTGGGATACATGGTCAACCCGATAGTCTGTGCATGCGCCTTCCGCACATTCTCCAACATGCGAGCATTAGCCTTCGCTACCTCCTCTTTCGAAAGCAATCCTGCCTCGATAGCCACAGCCGTTCCGCCATGATAATAGATCTTATTCTCGTCGAAATTCTCAGCGAAAGGCGACCCATTAAGATAAATATGCGGAATATATTTTTCGTTCGCTTCATCCCACAGGTGTTTGCGAATACTCTTTTTCAGTCCTTCCCGAACCTCTTCCCAATGCTTAATTTTAGCCTTATCGGTAGAAAGTTCGATAAAATCGTTCAACGCCAAGACCAACATGGCATTATCGTAAATATCGATGGCGTAATGTGTATTCTCATCAATCTCCACTCCCCAAAGATGCTCCGGCTGCACATCGCCCCAATCGGCTGTAGTGGCACCGATAATCAACCCATACTGTGGATTAAACTTCTCCGTCATCAAGAAATTCAGCGCCCACTCCATCCGTTCATAAACCGTTTTTCCAGCTATTTTCTCTTTTAGATAAGCCGTATGACCACTCTTCTTCACATATTTATAGATCGCTTGTACCAACGATGTTTCATGATCGGTCTCCACCGTGTTTTTATGAGCGCCATAGCGAGGTTCAGTAGCCGACAATCGGTATTTATACCCCCCATTAGCATGACTGATAGGAATAAAACCATCTACAATATCGCCAGTAGGCCCCTGAAAATGAAAAAAGGTATTCAGATTATGCCGCACCGCCTCATCGCTTGTAACCTCCATAGAGAGTTCGATAAAAGTATTGTAATCACGAATCCACACTTCACCGTACCCATCGCCGGCATTAAATCCAGTCGATACGATTTTACGTGCCAAAGCATCGACCTGATTCATTAATGTATCAGACAAAATTTTTGTTGCATACGCCTTCTTATCGGCTGCCACCACCCGTGTGCACACCGAAAAAGCGATTAAAAAAGCCATCCCACAGAGGGTCCAAGTTTTCTTCATATTTCATTATGTTTTTATGGTAGATACCTATTGTGATGCAAAAATAGAGTTTACCACGTTTGTCCTTGTCAAAGTATTCTACGATTTTCTTATACTTTCTTCTGAAACAGAAACGACGGCCACGAATCGGAAGATAGTACAACGAAATCGGCTATTTAGTCAACCGTCTATTTTATCTAATCGCCTACATTTGTGCCATTAAGAAACGTATATCCTTTTATTCCATGCTAAAAAAACTGTTATCCCTTGTTCTATTCTCTCTAGCCATCGGGCTAAAGGTATTTGCCAGTGACACACACTCCCCGAAAGAGTCGCTCACTCCATACGTAGAACCACGCATCGGCACAGCCCATTGTCGTTGGTTTCACTTTGCTCCGGGAGCGTACCCGTTTGGTATGGCTAAACCGGGCCCGTCGACCAATGGTCATCTAGGCAATGCCTCGGGTTGGGAAGCTACCGGATACGACTACCGCGACAAAAGCATCGACGGATTTCCCTGCTTTCATGAGTTCCAAATTGGCGGTATCGCTTTAATGCCTACCACCGGAAAACTCTTCACGGTACCGGGAGACGCTGATGCCATTACACGCAATGGATATCGATCGACTTTTACTCATAACGAGGAGCAGGTTACCGCGGGCTATTACCAAGTTAAACTCGAAGATTATAAAATCAACGTGGAACTTACCGCCACAGAACGGGTCGCTTTCCAACGCTACACGTTTCCTGAAAGTTCGGATGCACATGTTTTATTCGATATCGGCTCGCGACAAGGTGAAAGTGGGGCTGTGAAAGACGCTTCGGTAGAATTAACCGCCGACGGACACATTGTAGGTTGGGTAGAGACCGAACCTGAGTATGTTAAAAAGTACCAACCAGGGGCAACAGTCAAAATGTTCTTCTATGCCGAACTGGATAAAAAGCCAACGGCTTACGGAACTTTTATCGGTGAGACACAACAACCAGATTCGCGTCAAGCAACCGGAAAAGGGGCGGGACTTTATCTGACCTTCAGCACACAAAACAAGGAAAAGATCACAGCCAAAATCGGGCTCTCTTATACCTCTATTAAGAACGCTCAACTAAACTTACGTACAGAAGCTAAACAACTCACTTTTGATGGCGCTCGAAAACGCTCACTGCAAAAGTGGGAAGAGCTACTGGGACGCTTACGGGTCGAGACTTCTAAACACGCCGATAAAGTGAAGTTCTACACCAGCCTTTACCATGCGTTGCTGGGACGAGGATTGGCTAGTGATGTGAACGGTGCGTATCCGAAACACGATGGTAGCATCGGGCGGTTGCCTTGCGAAAAAGGAAAAATCAAACACCACCTTTATAATACAGATGCTGCTTGGGGCGCACAATGGAACCTCACTCAGGTATGGACACTGGCTTATCCGGAGTACTATGCCGATTATGTGAGTAGCCATCTGCAAGTTTATAAAGACAGTGGTTGGTTGGGCGACGGACTCGCTTGTAGCCGGTATGTTTCCGGAGTAGGAACCAATTTGCTAAGTGTTATCATTGCCGGAGCCTACCAATGTGGCATTCGGGATTTTGACCTACAGACAGCTTATGAAGCTTGTTTGAAAAATGAACTCGATGGAACGAACCGTCCGCTAGGGGCTGGTAAAGTAGACACAGACCAGTTTGTACACTACGGTTATGTGCCTCATCAAGACAAAGGCGAAGGACCAGCAGAAGCTTATATGTTCTCAGCGTCGCATACCTTGGAATACTCTTTTAGTGCTTGGGCAGTGGCGCAATGGGCTAAAACTCTCAACAAACAGGAGGACTATAACCGCTTAATGCATCTATCGAAAGGATGGGAACGGCTATACGACCCCTCTTCTCACTTTATTCGCCCCAAACTAGCCAATGGGAAGTTTATCGATCCATTTGATCCGATGGAGGTTTGGCGAGGATTTCAAGAGGGCAATGCGTGGCAATATACGTTTTATGTGCCTCACGACATCCGGTCGCTAGCCAATAAAGTGGGAAAGAGTGCTTTCTGTAACCGACTCGATAGCATCTTTACCATCTCGGAAAAGCTGATCTTTAGTGGTGGAACAGAAGTGGGCGCTTTTGCCGGATTAAAGACGCTGTACAACCATGGCAATCAACCCTGTTTGCACACCTCGTGGCTATTCAACGAAGCGGGACGTCCCTCGCTGACTCAAAAATGGGTACGTGCTATCCTGAATACGTTCTATGGAACAGATGGTATCCATGGCTATGGCTACGGACAAGATGAAGACCAAGGTCAGCTCGGTGCTTGGTATGTTATCTCTTCGCTCGGACTGTTCGATGTGAAAGGATTAACAGACGAAGAGCCTTCGTTTACCTTAGGGAGCCCATTGTTTGATAAAATAACCGTCACACTCCATACAACAAACAAGAAAAGGCGAACGTTTACAATCACATCGTCGCCAAGTACAACAGACAACATCTACGTGAATAGTTACACGCTTAATGGTAAAAAGATGACAGATAACAGGATTTCAGTTTCTGCTATAAAAGCAGGAGGGACACTAACCATTCATCGAAGCAAACAGCCGAAAGATAATTACACAGACTGATCGAGTTCTTTCGAGACCTCACGTAAACGGTACTCGGAAGGCGATATGCCCATAATCTTGGTAAAGATACGGGTAAAGTAGGCCGGCTCTTCAAACCCAACTTTTTCGGCTATCTCGAAAAGTTTCAGATTGGTTAACTCAATGTACTGACAGGCGCGTTGTATCCTCAATTGAATATAGTAATTGATGGGCGACACGCCTGTCTCTTTTTGAAACAGAGCAGAAAAATGGGAAGGGGAGTAACTGAAGTTCTTCGCTAATTGAGCCAGACTTAAATTGGCACCTACGTTCTCCTGCATGTAGGAGATGACTTGCATCGAAAACGTTTGTTCCTGCACATGCGCCATTTTATAATGCCGAAACTGCTCTACATGAAGGAAAGAAGAGAGCAACGGATAGAGGCACATAGAGGTTTGAATCATGTACTCTTTGATGTAACCCATCGAAAAATTACTATAAACTTCTTCAAAAAGTTCAAGCCGATCTTGAAGCCTCGAACTCCGACTAGGAAGGATCGAAACGGGCAGAGGGGTAGACAACGAAAACTGATCAGACAGTCGCCCCGCATAGTGTATCCAATAGATACTCCAAGGGTCTGTATCATCGGCACCAAAAGCATACGGCACATTTTGAGGTAAGATGACAAATTGATTGGCACCCATCTGGTATCGCCGACCATGAAGTTCATACCAACCCTTACCCGCCGTACAATAGATCAACATCAGATAGTCGGTGCCTTCTTTCTTCTGAACATAGTGGTATTTGACTTTAGGGAAAAAACCTATTTTACGGACATAAAGAGGAGCAATCAACGCATGGCGACTGTAATTTACTAAAAGTTCATCGGGCAGAGACAACAACCGTTCTCCTCTGAATCCTTCTTTCATCTTGATCATATTCGTTCTTTTTTAAACACCGTTTATACGCCATAAGATAGCTGAAATAGCCGAGTGCAACAGAGGTTTACTCAGCCCTTTTCATTCAATTCCCATTAGCTCCTGCAAATTTAGAATGAATCAGAAGATAATGCAATTAAATTGGAGAAAAAGATGAAGTAGACTTCAGAGAAAGCCTCTACTTTTGCCATAAAAAAGGAAAGGTATAGAAACATGCGAAAAAGCAATTATGACAAATTCCCGGCAACAGCTGTGAACGGTGAGCTAATCAGAGGCTGGGAGGATATTCTACAAACGCTGGCCAACAAGCGCCAGGCATCGGATAAAAAACAGTTTATCTGCGTAATAGAGTGTTACCAAGGAACGTATCTGGAGGAAATTGAGAGTCATCTGAGAGCAAGTGCATTCACTCATGTCATTAAATCGACCAATTATTATAAAAGTGAGGCTTCTATCGAAGCAATGACGCACCCTTGGCTAACGGACGATCGCCTTTTCGGGCGGTTGGCTCCACTAACGTTCCGGGATTTCCTTGACGCAAAGGGTGTTGAAACCTTCCGTGAAAAGATACAGCAAACAGAAGAGGATCTTCTTATCTTTGGTCCTGGCGCCGCTTATCTCTGTGAAAAACCGGACCTTATCGTCTACATCGATATGGCACGGTGGGAGATCCAACAGCGTTTTCGACGCCAAGAAATCGATGGTCTGGGGGTACACAACCGCCAAGAAGCTCCATCGGCTCACTATAAAAGAGGGTTTTTTATCGACTGGAATGTGTGTGACCAACTAAAGAAACAGCTCTTGCCGATAGCCGATTATTTTATAGATACGCATGTCAAAGAACGCCCCAAAATGATTTCTGGCGACTTAATGCGCAAGGGGTTGGAACAAACTGCGCATCAACCGTTCCGGGTAGTACCGTTCTTCGACCCTGCTCCATGGGGAGGCCAATGGATGAAGGAGGTCTGCGACTTGGATCGGTCTAAACAAAACTTTGGCTGGTGTTTCGACTGTGTGCCCGAAGAGAATAGCTTGTTGTTTAAAGTGGATGGCGATTTATTTGAGATGGCAGCCAACAACCTGGTCTTTGCTCAAACACGTCCATTGCTTGGCGCACCGGTAGAATCGCGCTTCGGACAGGATTTTCCTATCCGATTCGATTTCCTTGACACCATGGGAGGAGGACACCTGAGTCTACAAGTGCACCCAACGACTCAATATATCCGTGATACTTTTGGACTTTGTTATACACAAGATGAAAGTTATTATCTACTCGATGCCGAAGAGGGGGCTACGGTCTACCTAGGGCTGCAAACGGGAGTAAACCCCGACGAGATGATTTCTGCTCTTAACAAGGCGCAGGAGACTGGTGAACCATTTGATGCCGAACGATTTGTCAACAAATGGCCGGCTAAGAAGCATGATCATTACCTCATTCCTAATGGAACGATTCACTGCTCGGGAGCCGGAGCTATGGTACTCGAGATTAGTGCCACACCGAACTTATTTACTTTTAAACTCTATGATTGGGGCCGATTGGGATTGGATGGTATCCCTCGACCTATCAACATTAAACATGGCGCACAGGTTATCCAGTGGGAAAGACAAACCGAAACGATCAAACGGGAATTTATCAATGCCATCGAACCCATTGCGAAAGGAGAAGGATGGATCGAGGAGCGCACAGGCCTGCATGATAATGAGTTTATCGAAACACGCCGACATTGGTTTACTGACACAGTGCCTCACCAAACGGGCAACGGGGTGAATGTATTTAACCTGATCGAAGGGGAGGAAGCTATCGTTGAAAGTCCTACTCAGGCTTTTGAACCACTGGTGGTGCATTATGCCGAAACCTTTATCATACCGGCTGCTGTGGGCAACTATACCATCCGCCCTTATGGACAATCGGTCGGAAAAAAATGTGGTACGATTAAAGCATTTATTCGATTTAAAGCGTAATTTTATCGCCCATGAACTACACAAACGATTCAAGAATAGTGATGACCTTGGATGCCGGAGGGACTAATTTTGTCTTTTCGGCCATGCAAGGGGGAGAGGAGATTGTCTCTCCCGTACATCTGTCGACTTGCTCGACTTGCTTATGCACCTGCTTACAACAGCTTATTGAGGGCTTTACACAAGTGAGTGCCCAACTAACTGAACCGGCTGTTGCCATCAGCTTTGCCTTTCCTGGACCAGCCGATTATCCCAACGGAATCATCGGTGATTTACCGAACTTTCCTTGCTTTCGAGGAGGGGTCGCTTTAGGACCGATGTTGAGCGAGCAGTTTAAAATGCCGGTCTTTATCAACAATGACGGCGATTTATTCGCCTTTGGGGAGGCACTAACTGGGGTGCTACCGGAGGTAAACCGCCAACTGGCAGAAGCTGGTAGCCGGAAACGGTACCGCAACCTGATCGGTGTGACATTTGGCACTGGATTTGGCTGTGGGGTGGTGATCGACAACCGCTTGCTTATCGGCGACAATGCCTCAGGGGGAGATATCTGGTGTTTCCGCAATAAAAAATACGCTCACTTGATTGTGGAAGAGAGTGTTAGCATTCGTGCTGTACAGCGGGTTTATCGGGAATGTTCTGGTGATTTATCGACCTTAACGCCTAAAGATATTTACGACATAGCCGAAGGTGTACGTGCCGGCAACCAGGCAGCTGCCCAACGAAGTTTTGAAGAGTTGGGCGAGATGGCTGGCGATGCCTTGGCTTCTGCCCTCACTTTAGTGGATGGCATTGTGGCTATCGGCGGGGGACTAGCTGGTGCTTCGAAATATATTCTCCCTGCTTTGGTAAACGAACTTAATAGTTCACTTGGCATGTGGGACGGCACTACTTTCTCACGCTTGCAAAGCAAAGCATACAACCTCGATGAAGAGGCGGTATGGCCTGAGTTTGCACAAGGCGGTGGAACCACTATCGCTGTGCCTCATAGCACCAAATCTATTCATTACGATCCGATTAAACGCATCGGCATCAAAACGTCATCGCAAGGAGCCAACCGCTCTATTGCGTTAGGAGCTTATGTCTATGCGCTGTCACAACTTAACCAACTGACTCATGAAAACGAATAAACTATTTCCCATCCTATCGGGCTTCTTCGTTATGGGCTTTGTAGACCTTGTAGGTATTGCGACTAATTATGTAAAGGTGGATTTCGACCTGTCGGACTCCTTTGCTAATCTCATTCCAATGATGGTCTTTGTCTGGTTTGCTGTTTGCTCCATCCCGACCAGCCTTTTAATGAATAAATTCGGCAAACGAAACGTGGTACTCGCCTCCATGGGGGTTACTCTTCTCGCCATGCTGATGCCACTCTTATCGTATAGTTACAGTTTTGCGCTACTGACGTTTGCGCTACTAGGTATTAGCAATACCATGCTTCAGGTATCCATCAACCCGATGGTAGCCGATGTAGTCAAGGATGAACGGCTAACCAGCACCTTAACTTTAGGACAGTTCATCAAAGCAATCTCCTCTTTTCTTGGCCCCATCCTCGTGGGCGCTGCTGCGTTATACTTCGGCAACTGGAAAATGGTGTTCACGCTTTATGGCCTCATCACGCTCCTCAGTGGTTTATGGATTTGGCAAAGCATTCCATCGGAACGAACCGAACAAGCAACCTCTTCTTTCCGAAACGCTTTAGCACTGCTGAAAGACCGCCAACTCTTTCTGTTCTTTATCGGCATCCTCTTATTAGTAGGTATCGATGTAGGCATAAACACCACTGTTCCTAAATTCTTGATCGAAAAGACCGGTATGGAACTGGCCGAAGCTGGCTTGGGTAGTAGCCTTTACTTTGCAGCTAGAACTGGCGGTGCCTTGATTGGAGCCATCTTGTTGGCTAAAATAGCTGGAGGTAAATTTCTAAAACTGAATATGCTCGGAGCATTAGCAGCCTTCATTGGGCTACTTCTTTTTAATCAGACAGAGCTCTTATTGGCTTGCATCTTTATCATCGGATTCACTTGCGCCAATGTCTTCTCTATCTTGTTTGCCAATGCTTTGCAACATAAGCCAGCCCACAGCAACGATATCTCGGCACTGATGATCATGGGCATATCGGGCGGTGCATTAATTGCTCCCATCATGGGATTTATCGCCGATCATTCCAATCAAACCACCAGTTTGTCGGTTCTTATTTTATGCGTACTCTATCTGCTTTACCTAGCCGGAAGATGCAAGTAAATCCAAACTAAACGATCAGTCAGGTGCTTTTTCTTAGCACTTGTCTATAAAGCCTCAAGCCCGATTTTTTCGTCGGACTTGAGGCTTTATTCTTTTTTATACGATATGTTAAAGTTTGATTTTTACTTTGAATTATGAACATAAGTTCATTATCTTTGCAGTATAACAGAACAAAAAAACGATGGCAAGACCTAAACGATTACGTAAAATAGCCGGTATACCAACGGTTTCTGGCTTTACACCTTACGGGCATTCGGGTAATAACAGACGCCGTGAAGCTGTTTTCTTATTCTATGAAGAGTATGAAACATTGCGGCTCTGCGATTATGAGAAGTTAAACCACTTGGAGGCTTCTGCACTCATGGGAGTTTCTAGGCCAACATTAACGCGCATCTACATGTCGGCCAGAGAGAAAATAGCGCTAGCCTTAGTGGAGGGGCGAAAACTAATCATCGAAGGTGGCAAGGTTACACTCGACAGCGAATGGTTATCCTGCAACGCATGCGGCTGCTATTTTAATAAGAAAGAGCTAGCAGAGGAGGTACAACATTGTGCCTTGTGCGGCAGTACTGATCTTGAGCCGATAGAGATACCCGAAAACGAAGAGGACAATAACGAAGCGCAAGAGACTGAACGACCTTCCAACAGACGTCGCTGCGGACAGGGCCGTTGCCAAAAAGGTGGTGCCGGCCGACGTCAAGGATGCAGAAGAAAAAATGAACTATAAACCTTATAAAAACAAACAACAATGAAAGTAGCTATTTCAAGTACAGGAAATACCCTGGAGAGTCTAATTGATTCACGCTTTGGCCGATGTGCCTTTTTTGCCATTCATGATACGACCAATGGAACCACTGAATTTATTGAAAACCCGAATAAGAATGCTGATGAGGGGGCCGGACCGGCCTCGGTCAAACTGGTTGCCTCACAGGGTGCAGAGAAGGTGATTTCCGGTGAGTTCGGATTCAAAATAAAAGCTCTCTTTACCGATTTGAATATTCGGATGATTATGATGAAAGAAGAAAAGACGATCAGTGAAATGGTCGCTTTATTAAATCAATAAAAAATAAATAGTATGCCACAAAAAGACGGAACAGGGCCTCAAGGCAACGGTTCAAGAACCGGCAGAGGTTTAGGCAATTGCCTCAATCGAATCGGTAAGCTGTTTGGCAAAAGAAACGGCACCGGAAGACAACAGTCTGATACAAACGGACAAGATCCAAACAGTCGCGGTAACGGACAAGGACAGGGACAGGGACAGGGTAGAGGACAAGGACAGGGACAAGGTAGAGGACAGGGACAAGGCAGACGTAAAAACGGAACGGTTTAAGAGGCGAAGTACTTCCCTCCTATCGAACTAAATTAATCTATTAAAATAAGAAAAAGATGACAACAAAAATTGCAATTCCTACAGCAGACGGAATATTGTGTTCACATTTTGGACATTGTGAAGCGTTTTATATGGCCACTATCGTCGACGGAAAGGTCACAGAAGAGAGCTTGGTTGTACCACCAGCTCACGAACCGGGACTTTATCCGGCATGGGTCGCTGAGCATGGCGTCAAAACCGTTATTGCCGGTGGCATGGGACAAAAGGCTAGAGATTTATTTGCCAAAGTCAACGTCGAAGTATTTGTTGGTGCACCGCTTCAAGCTCCTCAAGTTCTAACTGAAGCCTATATCAATCAGACACTTGTAACAGGCAATAATCATTGCGACCACTAACATGAGGGTAGCTATCGCAAGCGGAAAAGGAGGAACTGGTAAGACGTTTGTTTCGGTCAACCTCTTCCGAACGTTCCGGCAATTGGGTTATCACAGTTCCTTGGTGGACTGTGATACCGAAACGCCGAACACGCTGGCTTTCCTATCAAAGATACCGGCCGGCGAAAAGACCATCATGGAGTACCGTCCAAAGATCGATGCGGAGAAGTGTCTGTTCTGTGGCCGATGTGCCGAATACTGTGAGTATAATGCTATTATCGTGGTACCCGAATCGCGCTACATCCGGCTGTTGAACGATCTTTGCCACGGGTGTGCCGCATGTCGTGTGGCTTGCACCTCGGGGGCAATAACCGACAGTGAGACCACCGTGGGGCAAGTGTACTCCTTTAACTATGAAAAAGAGCTCTGCTTGGTAGAAGGACGTATGCGACCAGGACATGCCTCATCGGTGCCACTCATCAAAGCAGTGACCAATACCGCCTTTGCGCAAACATTCGACTACACCTTTTATGATGCCCCTCCGGGAACTTCGTGTCCGTTTATCCAAACGGTGGTTAAAGCCGATTATGTCATCTTGGTAACGGAGCCAACTCCGTTCGGATTAAGCGACCTGCGTCAAGCCATCGAGACCTTACAAACCATGGACAAGCCCTTCGGAATTATCATCAACCGAGCTGGATTGGGCGATCGGGAGGTATACAAGTATATTGAGTCGAACGGTTTCGACCTGCTTATAGAGATCCCATTCAGCGAGCAGATTGCTCGAATCTATTCGGAAGGGGGTATCGTAGTCGACCGACACGCTGAAAGTAAACAGTTATTCACGGCCTTGGCCAATAAATTGACAGCCTTATGGAAATAGCCATTATCAGTGGAAAGGGCGGCACAGGCAAATCGTCGGTCAGCGCCGCCTTCATGTCGATGACACCGAACGTCAAAGCGATTGATTGTGATGTCGATGCCGCCAATCTATACTTAATCTTTCACCCAACCAAGGAGGAAGAGAGAGTTTATATCTCTGGCAAGCACGCCGTGGTCGATCCCGATCGCTGTACCGGTTGTGGGCTCTGTGAATCACTCTGCCGGTTCGAAGCCATACAGGTGATCGACGAGTGTGCAGTGGTCGACGAGGTTGGTTGCGAGGGTTGTTCACTCTGCTATCGTACCTGCCCGCAACAGGCTATCAGCATGGAAGTCGATGATCAGAGTCGCATCTATAGCGGCAGCTTCCGTTACGGCAAGATGATCTATGGCCGATTGGCACCGGGTGAAGAGAACTCCGGAAAAATGGTAAACGCTCTTCGGACTTATAGTAAACAAGCTTCGACAAAGGATGACAAGAGTGACAGTGTGACACTGCTCGACGGTCCTCCGGGGATTGGTTGCCCAGTGCTCTCCACCATCACCGGAGTCGACAAAGTGGTGATTGTTACTGAACCAACCATCTCGGGATTCTCCGATCTGCAACGTGCCGTGGAAGTGGTACGCCATTTCGAAATCCCCACCTATATCATAGTCAACAAGAGTACGCTCAATCCCGATGTGACCTATCAGATCACAACGTGGTGCAGTAAAGAACAACTGCCGGTAGTAGCTACTTTGCCGTTCGATCGCGATGTAGTCGATGCCATGGTAGCGGGACAAACCATTGTGGAATATCGACCTCAATCGCTCACGACGCACCTACTTCAAGAAGCTTATAGACAAATCCTCGGAAATTAAGTGACTAAAAATAGCCCTTCATTTCAGTTTATTTTCTATACTTGCAGTTTATAAAATAGAACAACCCGAATGAATCATGATTTAAAAATAGGGACCTATCCATTCATTGTGGAAGACTTCCATTCCGATTTTACCGGAAAACTCTCTATGCATACTTTAGGCAATCACCTACTGAACTGCTCCAACTTACACTCTCGCGAGAGAGGATTGGGCATTGGAGTCTATAACGGACAGACCTACACTTGGGTCATCTCGCGTTTGGTGGTCGATTTCACCGAGCCGATTCATAAAAATGAAGTTTTTCTTCTGAAAACATGGATCAGCAAAGTCTACAACTCATTTATTGATCGCGAATACGAGGTAATCAATAACCAAGGAAGAACCACCGGACGTGCCCATTCTGTCTGGGCCATGATTGATACCGAACAACGGGAATCGATCAACCTTACAGAGGTACACGGGGATACGCTGATAAATGCTGTATACGACTACCCTAACCCGATGAATACGAAACAAGGGCGCACCAAGGTTAAGAACATTGTTCCTTGCTTTGACTATACCGCCATGTATTCGGACTTGGATATCAACGGACACGTCAACAGCATCAAGTACATTGAGCATGCCATGAATATGCTCCCTATTGAGCTTTTCAATACGCAGGAACTGCAACGCTTGGAAATCGCTTATGCGGCAGAATCATCGTATGCAGACCGCTTGCTCTTTTACCGCGAAGAGATCGATCCGCTAACCTTCTACATCGAAATACGAAAAGAGATTGGCGAAGTGGTATGCCGCTGTAAGTTCGCCTTTAAGGCAACGTCGAACAACTAATTTAAAACAACTAAAAAACATGGAAAAATTAAAAATAGCCGGAGTCAAGCACACCATCGTAGTGGCCTCTGGTAAAGGAGGTGTGGGTAAATCCACCATATCGGCCAACTTAGCGATGACATTGGCCAACGAAGGGTACAGAGTGGCTTTAATCGATGCCGACATTTACGGCCCCTCTATCCCCAAACTGTTTAACATAGAAGACGAACGTCCCTGTCAGTCGACCGCTACGCTCGAAGAGAACATGATGGACCCGGTGGAAAAGTATGGAGTTAAAATCAACTCGCTGGGATTCTTTGCCGATAAAGGTAAATCGATCGTTTGGCGTGGTCCGATGGCTTCGAATGCCATCACACAACTGTTTACCCAGACTTATTGGGGAGAAATTGATTACCTGATTATCGACTTTCCTCCGGGTACCGGCGATATTCAGATCACCACGGTTCAGAAGTTTCAAATCGATGCTGCGCTCATCGTGACGACCCCACAAGAGTTGTCGCTCAACGATGCACGCAAGGGGACAGAGATGTTGACCAATGCCAACATAAACATCCCAATTATCGGAATCGTTGAAAACATGGCTTGGTTTACACCGAAAGAGCATCCGGATGAGAAGTATTTCTTATTTGGCAAGCAAGGAGGAACCACACTAGCAAAAGAGTTTGGACTCCCTTTATTGGTTCAAATTCCTTTAATCAAAGAGGCCGGTGAATTGGCTGAGCAAGGTGACAACATAGCACATTGCCTGAGCAAGGAACTAAAAGAACTTTTCGGTGAGCTAGCCAACAAAGTGGTGGCGTTTACAGATCGGACCAATAACTAATGAACTGACAACGAAACGCATCAAAGAACTTTTGAGAATAGCCTCCAAAACAAAACGACAACGTTTGAAGGCGACTGCTCAACAAGAATCCAACCGTTTAAAATCCTATCGACATAGGCTTTTAAACGGTTGTCTTCTTTATAAGAACTGATTGGTCTAAATAAAGCCTATTTTTCACGTTCAAAAGACACCAAGCAAAACTAAAATGATGTACCTTTGCAGCACCATTCTTCAGACCGATTAATCGGGTACAAAAGAGTGGATTTAATTGACATCATTTCATCAGTTACACATCTTTATGAAAAAAAGTTTATTTTTAGTTGGGCTAACAACCTTAATGGGTTTAGCTGCCTGCAAAACTGCCGGCAAATCATCGGAAGAAATTAAGGCTTTTGAGCTAACCACTTGTGTGGGTAATTATGTATCGGACGGCTACCAACAAAGGGCCGAAGGCTATGATTGGGTAGGTGTACATATCGAACAAACGAGCGACACCACCGTGCATGTTAAAATCCGTTCGAGAGCCGATCTTAAAAAGCCAACTTGCACCTTTGATGCCGATGCACAAGTGATCGGAAAAGACTCTTTAGAGAGCATCTACGAAGGTAAAAGTATCTTATATCTGTTTAAGAACGATACCTTAACCATCAAAGGACGGAATGAAGAGGCAGAAAACCTGTTGCATTTCTTCTGCTCGGGAGGAGCAACTGTGGCTGGGGCGTATGCGAAGATTAACGGTGAACTGGATCAGACACAGATCAACAAAACACTTTTTCAAGCCTCACTAAGTTATGATAAGATCTTATTCTTTATCGATCAGAAAGAGGGAAAACTCACCATCCAACCGGTTGGCTTAGCAGAAGATAACCGCGAACTGGTGCGTGAACTGAAAGAAGAGGTGAAAAGTGCGGAAATAGGCGACATCGATGGTGACAACTCTCCGGAACTCTTTTTCTATGTCAAATCGGGCAACAATGAATTGTCTCTGATCGGCTACTCGGCAAACAATGGAAAATCAATGAGCGAGGTGAGTATGACTCCAATAGCCGAAAACGATAAAATATTAGACGGATACAGAGGCGAAGATGAATATGCCATGGTAGAAAACTGCTTGGCACGCCGATTCCCCATCTATGTAAAAGAGGGCAACGAGTTTAAAAAATCGGGCAAAATGCGCCAAATTCAATATAAATTAAAGCTTGGCGAAGCATGCAAAGTTCTCGAAATCGATAAGGTGATCGAATTCTAAAGTACTCCACAAAACAGGCAAACAGAGCCTTTCTAACTAAAGGAGCATCCAATCCTTAACAATCAAATAATCCGCTGATACTTTCTATGTGTCAGCGGATTATTTAGATGCGTATTAACTCATTAAATCTGTACGCCACTTAACGCCAATCCGTACGCCACACTACTAAAAGCATCGCCTATGCGGATTTTCTCCTTCGGGAAAGAGCGGTAAAGCAACGTTTGAATGGGATGTACAAAGCTACTGCCACCGGTGACAAAAACGGTATCGATCTCATCGAATGTGAGAGAGGCTTTTTCAAATAAAGCCTGCATGCACGCTTCGATTTGATCGATGTGCTGGTGCAGCATCGCACTAAACTCTTCGAGTGTGACGGTGTCACTAACCGACAAAGACTCTTTTTCGAACAAAAAGGGAACAGTCTGAGCCGACGATAAATCGATCTTGCACTGCTCAATGCTTTTGAAAAGAGAGTAACTGTAGTTCTGATCGACCAGTGTACGGAGGTTATTGAGCAACGGATTTTGCCCGGAATGAATATAATAGCCTTCGAACGAAGCGCGTAGTTTGCTCTCCTTCAATAAGAAACTTCGCTCCCAACGCTTCAACTCGTGATAGATCGCAAGTGGCACTTCGATCTCTTTATCGTACGACCGGTAAGTGGCCCCACGTCCCAAATGTGGCGTCACTTTATACCACATCATCTCCGAGTCAAATAAATCACCCCCAATATAAACACCACTATTCCCCACAATATCGGCCGAACGATCGGCCTTCAATCGGTTCTCGGGGGAAAGATTCATAATGGTAAAATCGGATGTTCCCCCACCAAAATCGGCCACCAAAACCCGCTCAGGTTGTTGGAGTTGTGCCTCATAACAGAAAGCGGCTGCAATAGGCTCCAACTGTAAACTCACCTCTTTAAACCCTGCTGCTTGCGCTGCCATTAACAAACGCTTCACAGCCGTTGCTTCTTGCTTGGCATCGGTCGAAAAGATAGCCGGACGTCCCAACACCACCTCGGTAATCTCCTCTCCTAGAAAAGCCTCCGCTTGCTCTTTCAGATGCTTAATGATGAACATAGCTAGTTCATCGGGCCTCACGCGCTTACCACAAATCCAAGTCGACAAGAATTTATCTTGTTTCAACAACGTTTTGACAGATTTAAGTAAACGCCCCGTCATCCCCTCTTCTACATAGTTGTCCTGAGCCTCTTTACCCACATAATAAGTCCAATCATTGCTCTCTGGGAAATAGAGAATCGACCGATCATTATAACTAAATAACTCCTCACCCGTGGCACGGTCTACCAGTGATATGACTGAGTTGGATGTTCCAAAATCCAAACCACACGTTATCTTTTTCATCTTTCTTTATCCTGTTCAATCGGTTTATAAATAGATCTCCTAAAAAAGCACAGCTGACCCCGTTTCGTGTTTAACGTCACATGAAACCTCTATAAATCGACCCATTATAAGCTTACATGATTCAACGAAAAGAGAGAAATTCTACACGAGCTGACTGGTATGCCAGCTAGTACCTCTCGGGGCTAATAAGCGCACTGAAAACTCGGAGTTCCCGCTATAGCGGCTGCAAAAATAGCTCTTTTAAACGACATAATTATCACACAAGATTCATAAATTGCAAATTACATCTTTCCTTCTTCCTAAAAAGGAAGTAACGAAACAACGATCAACAGGGGCTAAACGAAATAATTAACAATCATTAAGAACAAAATCTGCATCATGTTACCGATAGGATACATACTTTTGTGACCATGTAGTAACAGCATTAATAAAACAAAGAATTAAAATCGGACATGATGGAAAAAGAGAACCCTAAAAACAGACAAACCACCGAACAGCTCTTACTCGATTCGGTTCACGCCTTAATAGAAGAGAAAGGATTCGAAGGTCTCGGAGTCAATGCCGTTGCCGCTCAAGCTGGTGTCTCTAAAATGTTGATATACCGCTATTTTGACTCTTTAGACGGATTAATAGCCGCTTACATCCAGCAAAATGATTATTGGATCAATTTCGAAGAATCACTCCCCGACGCCTCACACTTGGGTGAGTTTATAAAGACGATGTTTAGGCAACAAATAACACAACTCAAAACTGATTATACGTTGAAGATGCTCCACCGGTGGGAGTTGACCAGCAACCATAAGATGGTGAAAGAGTTGCGAGAAAAACGAGAAACGAAAGGGATTTGGTTGGTCGATGCCATCAGTCGCCTATCGCACCATTCTCAATCGGAAGTAGCAACCATCGCCTCTTTGATATCGGCAGGAATCAGTTATCTAGTCTTATTAAGCGAGAATTGCCACGTCTACAATGGGATTAAGATCCAACAAGAGAAAGGTTGGGAAGAGCTAGAAAACGGCATTGATCTATTGGTGGACTTATGGTTAAACCAAAATAAACAATAAAGAGAATGATTAAGATGATTACAACGTGGTGCTGCATCCTGATGGCTTTGACCTGCGGATGCCAAAATGAATGGATTAGCTACCAAAAAGGTGACTTGCGGATTTCGGTAGAACAAGGTAGTGAGTGGTTGCATGACTTTCCTCTCTTTTGGGGGATTAAGAAGAAAAATGAACCGCAAATCGCTATCTGGATAGAAGATGAAAAGGAGCATTACTTGTCGACGGTATATGTGTCGCATAAAATAGGCACACAGTCGTGGCAAGCAGCCGGAGGCAACCGCCGACAAGAGGCTTTGCCGCATTGGTGTCATCAACGGGGAGTGAGATATCCAGACGGACTTTATCTGCCAACCAAAAAGGAGCCGCTAACCGATGGGATCACTGGCGCCACACCGCACGGTAGCTTTCAGATGAAAGTTACGCCCACTGGCTCTCTGAAACGGTTTGTTGTGAAGATAGAGGTGAATCACTCGACCGATTTTAATACGGCCTATCCTAAATCGGCCCAAAAAGGGGAGGCCAATTATTCGGGTGGTAGTTATGGTAGTGGACAGCCGGCGGTGATCTATGCGGCAACGGTCGACTTAGCTTCTGAGCATAAAGAGTTTAAAGCCAAACTGATCGGTCACAGCAGTGCCGATGGCAGCGATGGCAAAGTCACTCAAGAAACAACTTCACTCACGACTGCTTTGCAAATTGTCAAAAACATCACCGTAACTCTTGAATAACCTTTTAACTTATCACTATTTCCCCATGAAACAATTAAGACTCATAAAACCACTCTTTGGCTGTTTAATGCTATTAGGCTGCCTACCACTAGCTATTATGGCTCAAGCCACTGCAAAACCGTTCACACACTCCTTTGCCTTAGGTACAGGGATAGCCATGAGCGAACCTTCGTGTAGACCGTTTGTGGCACAATACACGGCTCATTATCGGCTAACAAGCCATTTTTCCTTAGGAGTTGGCACGGGCTTATCTGTCTACGAGAAGCCCTTGATTCCGCTCTTTGGCACACTTCAGTATCGGTTTAACAACAAGAAGCTACACCCTTATGCAGCGTGCCACATCGGTGGTGCATGGGCTATCGGTTCCGAAGCAAACGGTGGCTTTTATTGGGCTCCCGAACTGGGGATCCAATACCGTCTGACCACCAATCGGCAACTTTTCTTTGCTGTAGGCTATGCTCACCAAGAGCTCCAACGGGTTAAACACTCTGCCAATAGCATCATCCAAACGGCTTTTCAAGAAAAGCTTTCACACCAATCTGTTTTATTCAAATTTGGAATCACCTTATGAACCATCAAGCAACTTTTCCGGAAGCATATCTCTATTTTATTGAGCAGGCTACCAAAGCACCTTCGGGACACAACACACAACCGTGGCTCTTTCGCTGCGGCAATGGGTGGATTGAAATTCATCCAAACTTAAAAAAAGCACTACCAGTAGTCGATGGCACACACCGAGAACTTTTCATCTCTTTGGGATGTGCTGCCGAAAATCTGATCCTGGCAGCCTCATCAAAAGGGTATAACACAACTGTCACAATTCACGAGAATGGTGTCATCGTCATTCTATTAAATGAAGAAAAGGGGGCTGAAGAAAACCTGATATTAGCTAGACAGATTGATAAACGCCAATGCAACAAAGGAGTCTATACCGGACAAATGGTGGCTATGAAAGAGGTGCAACAAATGATGGATACAGTGAAAGAGCCCGATCTTTCTATACAGTCTTGGGAAAAGGGAACGGCGGAGTATCAGTTGTTAAGTCGATACATCGAACTGGGAAATGAGATTCAGATGCGCGATAAAGCTTTTAAAAAAGAGCTCACATCATGGATGCGATTCAACAAAAAAGAGGTATGCCATCACCGGGATGGGTTAAGTTATGCTACTTTCGGCGCTCCTAACTTACCGGCAGTTCTCTCGCGTTTTATCACGAGCCTCGTTCTTAATGCCTCGGCACAAAACAGAGCGGACCGTCGGAAATTAAAATCGTCCTCACATTTAGTCTTATTGAGTAGCACGTCGGAAACTCCACAAGCATGGATTAACACCGGACGCGCTTTGGAACGATTCTTACTCTGTTGCACTCAGAAAGGAGTTGCTACAGCTTTTTTAAATCAACCATGTGAAGTCACAGAATTGGCCTCCGAATTAGCAGCTAAATTGCTAACAAAGAAGGCTTATCCTCTTTTATTGGTTCGAATAGGCTATGCCTCTCCCATGCCTTATGCCCCAAGAAAGAAGGTTTCTGATGTAATTCTCACACCATAACGTCCTATTTTTGACAAAGAAATAGTAACTTTGTGCCGTTTACAACCGCATAAAGTGACTACGCATGATCATTAAAAGCATACTCGACACGGACTTATATAAGTTTACCACGTCATACGCTTACATTAAACTATTTCCATCGGCTGTGGGAACATTTCGTTTCACAGACAGAGATGAAACGGTCTATTCGGAAGAGTTTATCGACAGACTGAAACAGGAGATTTCTCTACTAGCTGAGGTTAAACTGACAACTCAGGAACGGGAGGCTATGATCGCTAATTGTCGGTTTGTGCCTTGTGTCTATTGGGAGTGGCTCTCGGCATTCCGCTTTGATCCGGCTAGAATCACCCTGGGGCTGGATGCCAACGGGCATCTGCATCTGGAGGTAACCGACCTGCTCTATAAGGCTACGCTGTATGAGGTGCCTCTACTAGCGTTGATCTCGGAAGTGCGTAACCGGTACCACCACCATGCGGTAGACTCTTCTAAAATGATACAGCAGTTAAACACCAAAATCGCACTCTCTAACTCCAATCAGCTCACCTTTTCGGAGTTTGGTACGCGCCGACGTTTCTCTTACGATGTGCAAGAAACGGTCATCGCTCACCTCAAACAGGAGGCTACGTACTGCAACGGAACGTCTAATTGCTACTTGGCTTTAAAATATGATCTGAAGATGATGGGAACGCACCCACATGAGTGGTTTATGTTCCATGGGGCGCAATTCGGGTATAAACATGCCAACTACATGGCTTTGGAGAATTGGGTGAATGTGTACGATGGCGACTTAGGTATTGCTCTTTCGGATACCTATACCACCGATTTGTTCTTAAGTAACCTCAGCCGCAAACAGGCTAAACTGTTCGACGGGGTGCGGTGTGATTCGGGCAATGAGTATGCTTTTATCGATAAGCTGATAGCTCGTTACAACGGCTTTGGTATCGATGCGACCACAAAGATTATCATCTTTAGCAACGGGCTTGATTTTAAGAAGGCGTTAGATATACAGAACTATTGTCGGGGGAAAATAAGATGTGGGTTTGGCATTGGTACCAACTTGACCAATGACACTGGATTCAAACCATCGAACATCGTCATGAAACTTTCACAATGTAAGATGAATGCCAACCAAGAGTGGAAAGAGTGCATCAAACTCTCCGATGACAATGGCAAACATACGGGAACGCTTGAAAA
>RZZX01000030.1 GCA_009929715.1 Bacteroidia bacterium | reverse complement strand
AAAAAGTCCCTCCTTTTTCCTTTTTTAGTGCCTTTATCAGGCTTTTTTGTTTTTTCCTCTACAAATGTATAAAATTAATATTCACTCTTTGCTATTTGAAGATATTTTTCTCTGTAGCTATGCCACCTTTTTCTAATTACCCCGGATTCCATAGCAGCTTGTGCTGGCGTCATCATATCCAGACTTAAATGTGGTCGTTCGTTATTATAGAAGTCAATAGCACGAGCAATGGCTATAGATATTTCCTCAATGCTATAGAAATACTTATCTTTAAGCAATTCGTTTTTTATGATTCCATTGATTCTTTCTGCTATGGCATTATCTTTAGGATTTCCAGATTCTGTCATACTTATTTTTACACCTGCTTTACGTAGTTTTTCTGTATAATCAAAGCAAGCATACTGCACACCTCGATCAGAATGATGAATCAAATCAATATCATCCAAATGCTTAAGACGCTCTAAGCCCATATCTAAAGCATTAATGCTAAAAACAGCTGAAAGACTTTTACCCACCTTGTAACCTATAATTTCTTTTGTGTAAGCGTCAGCCAGTAGAGATAAATAACAGAAAGTATAATCTTCTTTAGCTTCATCAAGCCAAATTTTAAGATAAGTAATGTCACTGACCCAAAGTTGATTGGGGCGGTCTAGTAATAACTCTTTAATAAGATTGGGATATTTAGGTAAATTGTGGTTTGAGTCTGTGGTTTGAGGATTTTTATGAGATTTTCGAAGATTTAATTTATACTTAAAAAGTATAGATAAAAAGCGATCACGGCCTATAGGAGTGGAATCACCTAATTCTTCTTGGAATTTATACCAAAGTTTCAATCCACCCATACCTGGATCTTTTTTCTCTCGAATTTCATTAACGAATTCTACCACAATAGCTTCTTGCGCAAGATAACTAAAATAAGAATCATCATGCTTATAAAAGGCTTGCTTTGAAGCACCAAACAAGGCGCACAAAGAGGAAACCCCATAAGGAAAACTCTTTGTACGAAGCCTTTTTACTGTTTGGTGCCAGCTTTTTTTCGGATAGGAATGTTAAACATCTCCTCAGCAACATCGATCATCGTGTCATAAGCATGAGCACGCATTTGAGCATCTTTTAGTTCTTTCTTCAAACGAAGAATCTCAGATTTAAGAGCAACGGCTTCATCTTGAGAGGGTTGAATACTTCTTTTTTTCTGCATAAAATCAACTATTTCAGGATTAGACGAAGCAAAGGTACGAATCCAATTATAAATAGTGCTACGAGATATAGAATACTTTAAAGACAGTGCACTTAAACTTAAACCATCAATAAAACGGGAACGAAGTACCGTAAAATAAAGAGGATCATCGGATACGACATTGACTAAAGAATCAAATGAAAAATCATCTGAAAAAACTGGAATGTTCTCTTTTTTCATAAAAAAATAATTTATTTAATGAATAATAGAGTCAACCTATTCCAGGGTAAGACACATCGTACGCTGTAGTAATCGGAAAGGAAGTAAAAAGGGCTGAAATTCTCGCTTGAATTTCAGCCCTAATCGTTTGGGGAATAAAAGTTTTACCGGACAACTCTAATTAAGAACAAGCGTTCTATTCAGTCCTATTTCATTTCATTCCCTTGTAACTCTATATCTTGCTGAAATTTACGACTCACTTTCAGCAAATTAAGTGTATAAGTAACCACGTTTTGAGCCTCTTGAATCATCGTCAGATAGATCAGACTCACCTTGATGCTTCCGGTCTTACTCTGTATACGCTGAAGCTCTTGACGTTTAAGTTGTGCCAACTGTTCACTCAACTGAGCAGCTTTCTGGATGTCAACCTCAAAATTCGTATAATCATTATCAATCAATTTAAGCCTTCCACACTGAATGAAATAAGTAATATCTTCGGCTACATCTGCAAATTCTCCTTTCTGAATGGCATCAAGAGGCTTGAAGTTGTTATTGATATGTTCAAAACAAGGTTCACATAAGCGCGCAATACTATAAATCAGTTCACTAGCGAAATCGTTTCCTTGATAATAATAGAGCCCTTTATCAAGCACCGTATTGTTGTCGAGTTTAGACATCGCCATGGTTCCATTGCGTTTCATCTGTTTAATCTGTTGCTTTTGGAATTTAGAGCTCTCCATTGTCCGTCTTAAGCCACGTAAGTTTTCGTGTAAGAAAGAGGTGACCGCCCGTTCAAAATTCTCTTCAGCAGAGAATAAAATTTTTCCGATATTCTCCCGAGTATGCTTACGCAAAAGATCCAAAGCCTCTTCATTGGTGTCGACCTTCATCAACTCCTTCATGGCATCATCGCCTTTCTCTTTGGCTTTACGTTTTTTATAAAGCACCTGACTACGAAGCAACATAAAGACCGCTAAACCGATCAGTAATAGAATAGCCATGTTGCCTCCAAAATGGATAATCATAGCCACAAAGAAACAGATGGTAAAAGCGGCACCGGCTGTTATAAACCAACCACCGACCACACTCAACACACCAGTAATACGAAAGACTGCTGAATCACGTCCCCAAGCACGATCGGCCAATGAAGTACCCATAGCCACCATAAAAGTAACATAAGTAGTAGACAAAGGCAACTTCAAGGAGGTACCTAGAGCAATCAATAAACCTGCTAGAACGAGGTTAACAGAGGCCCGAATCAAGTCGAATGCAGCACCATCGGCAATGATGGCTTCATCTCTTCTAAAACGCTTATCCAACCAGTTTTTAACCCGATCTGGGGTCACTGATGAAATGGCATTGGCGCAATTTAAACTGATGCGTACAATGGTGCGGGCCATTGGTGTACTACCAAACGCCTCTTCTCCTTCGTCTTGACGCGATAAATCGACCGATGTTTTAATGACGGCATGTGCTTTTTTCGAGGTACAGAGCGCAATAACCATGACAGCCCCAGCACCAATGAGAAAGTACCACGGCGTCTGAGCCGGGCCAAGTAGGGAGCTCATTAAGAAACCATCCGGACCAAGTGCCTGTCCATTGGCCATAAAGTCTAGATACGAAGAGTAGCCAGCCAAAGGTACACCGATAAAATTCACCAAGTCGTTGCCCGCAAAAGCCAAGGCCAAAGCAAATGTCCCAAGCAAAACAACGATTTTAAAGACATTCACCTTCAGCCAATGCAAAACTTGCATCAATAAGGTAAAGCCAACAAGAAACATAAGAACCAACATCAACGTGTTATCATGGATCCAGTCTTTAAGTTCATGGGTCATCAATGAAGAGTCTTTCATCCCTTTGATAACCATGAAATAGACGATAGATGTGGCTGCCACACCACCAAATAGTCCTATCGCATACTTCATCCGAGGTTTATAATTAAACGAGAAGATCACACGAGCCAACCATTGGACAACTGCTCCAAAAAAGAAAGCGATAGCTACTGATACAAAAATAGCCATAATAACCGATAGTGCTTTGTCGGTATTAATTAGATTACCTAAACTCAATGAACTGTCGTTGTGCACTTTTATTAAAGACAAAGCAAAAGTACCACCAAGCAGCTCGAAAACCATCGATACCGTTGTCGAGGTAGGCAATCCTATGGAATTAAAAACATCCAGCAACACCACATCGGTTAGCATCACAGCCAATAAGATACACATAATCTCACTGAAATAGAAATGCTCTGGCTGATAAATACCATGCCGGGCTATGTCCATCATGCCATTCGACAACGATGCACCGATAAAAATACCAACCCCGGCTATAAAAAGAATCGTCTTAAACGATGCTGCTTTTGCGCCAACGGCCGAATTTAAAAAGTTAACCGCATCATTGCTTACGCCGACTATCAAATCGAAGAAAGCAAGAATAAATAAGAAAATAATAATGCCTAAATAAATCGTCTCCATAAACTCGTATTGTTATTAATGGAGGCAAAGAACGTGCTTTAACATTGCATCGCAATGTCATACTTGTTACAATTGCATGACAGCCATATCTCTGTTCTTTTTCATGAATCAAAAAGAAGATGCAAGGATCAAAAAGACTCTAACTAAACAGTTCTTAAAGGAGCTCTAAGCCCGTTTCATTCTTCTCTTTTAAGTAACTATAAAATTGGTATTGCGCCCTTATCCGCGGTTGCCCACTCGGTCGCCGCTTAAAAACATTAGTCAACTTGTCATCCACCAAACACCCTTTTTGATTATCGGACAACTGGATAGAAAGCATCTCTATCAATTCGGCCTTTACCTCCTTATCATAAATAGGAGCCACCGCTTCTATCCGGCGATAGAGGTTTCGGCGCATCCAGTCGGGCGATCCCATAAAAACTCTAGGATGATCGCCATGACCAAAGTACCAAATTCGGGCATGTTCCAAAAATGTATCCACAATTCGCGTAACCCGTATATTCCGGCTATAAGGTTGCCCTGGAATAAGACAACAGATTCCTCGCACAATCAAATCAATCTCCACCCCTTGCATCGAAGCTTCATAAAGCCTGTTGATCATCGGCACATCTTGTAAAGCGTTCATCTTTAAAACGATTCGTCCACGTTTCCCCTTTTGTGCAAGAGCAATCTCGTAATCGATCAATTTAGTCAGCTCATCGATCAAGTTAAACCGCGTCACCAATAGCCCTTTGAAAGCAAGTTCTTTCTTACCCTGAAGTGCTTTAAAGAGAGAATGCACATCTTTTGTCAGCACCTTATTACTGGTAAATAAGCCACAATCGGCATAAAGAGTAGCAGTCTTTTCATTAAAATTACCCGTACTGATATAGGCCAAGCTAGGCACTACTTCGCCGGCAACTCCACGCCGTTGGATCAAAGCCACCTTAGCGTGCACCTTCAAGCCGGGTATACTATAAATAATTTTAATGCCCGATGCCTCCATCAACTGAGCAGTCGCTAAATTATTCTCTTCATCGAAACGCGCTTTAAGCTCCACAAAAACGGTCACCTTTTTCCCGTTCTGTGCCGCCGATATGAGTGTATTGATCACCGCTGAATTTTCGGCAACCCGATACTGCGTAATCATAATGGCTTTGGTAGCAGGATCATGAACCGCTTCATAAAGAAAATGAATAAAATGATCGAACGAATGGTACGGATAACACAACAACAAATCTTTCTGTTCAACATAACTAAAGATGGACTCTCTCTCATTCAGAATACCCAACTTCATCGGCTTTGGTTTCTCAATCTCTTTAAAAACGGCCTTTTTAGGATTGGGCAAGTGTTTTAAATCGTCCAGATTCAGATGCTTATCACCGGGAATAACTTCGTCTTTATTGATTTGAAACGCATCAATCAGGAAATCTAAAAAATCTTCAGGCATGGCGCGTTCATACACAAACCGACAAACATCTCCTATTTTACGCTTCTTAACCTTCTCTTTCAACTGACGAACCAACGCATCGTTGCCTGCATTTTCATCTATTAAAATATCAGCATCTCGCGATATTTTAATACAGTAACTCGAATCAATCTCATAACCGGGAAAGATCAGCCCGATATTGGCTTTGATAATATCCTCAATAAACATCAGATAAAAATTGGTCTCATGTTTAGGTAGTTCGATAAATCGTGGGACTTTACTATAAGGTAGCTTAACCACAAAATAGAAAGGTTGTTCCTTTTGTTCATCCTCCTTTAAAAAGAGACGAACAGCCAAATAGAGCCGATTATCTCTTAAAAAAGAGACGATGCGCCCTTTAGAGACAGGCACGGGCTGAAGATAAGGGAAAATCTCTTCTTTAAAGAATCGCTTGACAAAAGCTTCATGAAAGGGCTCAATGTGTCGGGTTTGATAAAAGATAATGTGGTTCTTACGCAAAGCCGGAAGAATCTTCTCCTCGTAAATCATCACGCGGTCATCTAACTGACGGTTGACTTCTCGATTGATCTCGTCGACTAGGTCACGAGCCGACTGCACGGTCTCATCGTCGCTCAAAGTGATTCCAGAAGCCACCGCTTTATGATCGGCTACCCGAATCTTATAGAACTCCTCCAAATTGGACGAATAAATAGAAATGAAGTTTATGCGCTCATACAGCGGCAAACGGTCGTCATTAGCCTCTAACAAGACTCTGTAATTAAATGACAGCCAACTAATATCGCGTTTAAAATAACTATAATTGTTCTCCATGAGCATCTAAGGTTTAGCCAAATATAATACCTTTGCAGAAATAAACAAAGAAAAGATGATTAGAATTGGATTATTATCAGATACCCATGCGTTTTGGGACGAAAAATACCTCGCTTATTTTGAAAACTGTGATGAGATCTGGCACGCTGGAGATATCGGTTCAATGGAAGTTGTTGAGAAACTAGAAGCTTTCCGTCCACTACGCGCCGTGTACGGTAATATCGACGGACAAGAGCTTCGGAAGCGGTTTCCGCAAGTAAACCGTTTCAATATAGAGGGCACTGAGATCTTAATAAAGCACATCGGCGGCTATCCCGGCAAATACGATTCATCAATCATAGGCAGCCTCATGACCCGCCCACCTAAACTATTCATCAGCGGACACTCACACATCCTCAAAGTTCAATACGACAAGACACTCGGCATGCTTCACATTAATCCCGGAGCAGCTGGCAAATCGGGTTTTCATAAAGTGCGCACCCTTGTCCGCTTTGCCATCGATCAGGGCGAATTTAAAGATTTAGAGGTGATCGAGCTCGCCGGATAAAACTTTTTGCAGGATAATTTTGCAGCGTCAAAATTCTTTGCGTAATTTGTTCCATCATATTAAAACCGAAACCAATCATGAAAGGAATTATTTTAGCCGGAGGCAGTGCAACTCGCCTTTACCCTTTATCAAAAGCCATTTCCAAGCAGATCATGCCGGTCTATGATAAGCCGATGATTTATTACCCTCTATCGACTCTGATGCTAGCGGGTATACGTGAGGTACTCATCATCTCTACTCCGCGTGATCTACCGATGTTTCGGGATCTTTTCGGTACTGGTGAAGAGCTTGGCATGTCTTTCTCTTACCAAGTACAAAACTGCCCCAATGGCTTGGCACAGGCGTTTGTCTTAGGCGCGGATTTCTTAAATGGCGAATCTGGTTGTTTAATCTTAGGCGACAACCTCTTTTATGGACAGGGCTTTTCGAGCATGCTCAAACGGGCTGCTTCATTGAAAGAGGGGGCTTGCATCTTCGGTTATTATGTCAAAGACCCTCGTGCTTATGGTGTGGTAGAGTTCGATAAAGAGAACAAAGTAGTCTCACTGGAAGAGAAACCGACTAATCCGAAAAGCAATTATGCAGTTCCTGGACTCTACTTCTATGATGCGAGTGTGGTTGAAAAGGCACGGGCACTCCAACCCTCAGCACGTGGCGAATATGAGATTACAGACCTAAACCGACTCTATCTAGATGAGGGAACACTCAATGTGGAGCTTTTCGGACGTGGGTTTGCTTGGCTCGATACGGGAAACTGTGATAGCTTGCTCGAAGCCTCTAATTTTGTAGCCACCATCCAAAACCGACAAGGGTTTTATGTGAGTTGCATTGAGGAGATAGCTTGGCGTAACCAATGGATCACCACGGCTCAACTCAGAGAGCTGGGAGAGAAATTAAGCAGTACGGCATATGGCCATTATCTACTTGAATTAGCTAAATAGTATTTATTATACACTTATTATTTTTTGATATGAAGACCTATCTTGTAACCGGTGCTGCCGGTTTTATTGGAGCCAACTACATTAAATACTTATTGAATCAGTATACGGATGTCAAAATCGTCATTTTAGATGCGCTGACCTATGCTGGCAACTTAGGGACTATTATAAACGATATAGACAACGAACGTTGTTTTTTCATCAAAGGCGATATCTGTAGCAAAAAACTTGTTGACCAGATTTTCTCCGAATACAAGTTTGATTGTGTGGTAAACTTCGCTGCCGAAAGCCATGTAGACCGTAGCATCGAGGACCCGCAACTCTTCTTACAAACAAACATTCTAGGTACACAAAATCTATTGGATGCTGCCAGACGTGCTTGGGTGATGGGGAAAGATCAAACAGGCTACCCCATCTGGCGTAAAGATGTCCGCTATCACCAAGTGTCGACCGATGAAGTTTATGGCTCTTTGGGAGCTGAAGGGTACTTCACCGAAGAGACACCGCTCTGTCCACATAGTCCCTACAGTGCTTCGAAAGCAAGTGCTGATATGATTGTGATGGCTTATCACGATACCTATAAAATGCCGGTAACGATTACGCGCTGTTCCAATAATTACGGACCGTATCACTTCCCAGAGAAACTGATACCACTGATTATAAAGAACTGCTTGGAAGGCAAATCGCTACCTGTTTACGGCGATGGCAGTAATGTACGCGACTGGCTTTATGTGGAGGATCACTGTAAGGCCATTGAATTGGTTGTCCGAAAAGGACGCAACGGCCAAATCTATAATGTGGGCGGCCATAATGAAGAGACCAACATTAAAATAGTCCGACTCACCATTGCAACCATCCACCAGCTGATGACCGAACAACCGGAATATCGGAAACTACTCAAGAAACAAGTTAAATCGGCTACTGGCGAAATTGAAATCGATTGGCTAAACGAGGGACTAATCACCTTCGTGAAAGATCGTTTGGGACACGACCAACGCTATGCCATCGATCCTACTAAAATAACAACTGAACTAGGGTGGATACCCGAGACGAAGTTTGAAGATGGTATCGTTAAAACCATCCAGTGGTATCTCGACCACCAAGCTTGGGTCAAAGAGGTTACTAGTGGTGATTACCAAAACTATTACACAAAGATGTACGGCGAAGATTAATTCTCACGAACCGAGAATTAAACCGAGTGACAGTAACAACCCCATAAGCAGCATATTGCGTGATGTCTCACCTAATATGCTGTTTAATTTTTGCCCCCTGTGAATGACCACCATCTTACGCCAAGTCAGATAGTGTGGAAGGAGATAAAGCTGAGGCAAAAAAGCGGCCAAGTAATTCCCTTGGCGAAGAAAAGTGAAACAGAGTAGGGCGGCACCAACTCCTAAACTGAGGTATAAATAACGTCCAAAAGGTTCACCAAAACGCACCACCACTGTTCGCTTACCACTCTTGGCATCTGCTTCGCGGTCTCGGTAATTATTCACCACCAATAGGGTATCGATCAACAGGCCTGAGACTAACGACCCCACCGTTACTGCCGGTGTCCAAGTCAACGCCTGCACATAATAGGTCCCTCCGACCGGTACAAAGCCAAAAAAGATCAGCACGAGCAAATCGCCCCACCCTTTATACGAAAGCGGATAAGGCCCTGTGGTATATAAAAAAGCAAAAAGCACACAAAGTGCCCCTACCCCAATCAGCACGGCACCACCATACCAGATCAACGTACTCCCCACCAGACAAGCTAAAGTCACCACCACGGCAATCCCTCTTTTCATTGCTCCGGGCGAGATCCACCCTTGCGCACAAGCCCGCTCCGGACCAAGCCGATCTTCTCGATCTGTTCCCTTGAGAAAGTCGAAAAGATCATTAATCAAATTGGCTGCAACCTGCATCAGTCCCGCAAAAAGAAAGCAAATAAGCACTGGCAAGAATTGAAAAGCACCATCCATCACAGCCAGCGCAGATCCGATCAAAACAGGTGTAAACGCTCCCGTAAGCGTTTTAGGGCGCATGGCTAGAAACCACGCCCGAAAAGAATTCAATGTCATTTCTCTCTTCATAGCAACGGCTCCATCGGATGGGTTTGAATATAACGCCAGACTTCAGGATGCAGAAAGTAACGCACATCTTTTCCCTCAGCCAAAGCAGAACGAATAAAAGTAGAACTGATATCAAAAACGGGTGAGTTGACCACACGTACCGAATCGGGCAACTGATGGTTGCCCACCGGAAAGCCCGGACGCGGATAGACCAACAACCGGTGACGCTGCAAAATCTCTTCCCACCGATACCACCGATGAAAGTCCGCCCAATTATCTGAACCGATAATCAGATAAAAGTCCCGTTCCGGGAACCTCTCTTTCAATTGGTCGAGCGTGTAAACACTAAAAGAGGGGCGTGGCAAATGAAACTCAAAATCAGACGCTTTAAAAGAGGGATAACCTTCGATAGCCAGTTCAACCAACTTCAGGCGTAGGTCATCTGGCCACAACTCCGTTTCTGCCTTCAAAGGGTTATGCGGACTAACCATGAACCAAACCTCGTCCAATCCTTCATACGCACAAAGGTAATTGGCCAAAGCCAAATGGCCCACATGAATGGGATTAAACGACCCACTAAACACCCCCGTTTTAAGTCTATCCATAGAGCTGCTTCTTTAATTCGCTTCTAGAAACTGCGCAATAGCCTCGAAAGCCTCTTGTTTAGCTTTTTCTAAATCATCATTAACGATCACACAATCGAATTTCGAGGCAAAGCCAAGTTCGTATTCTGCTTTCGCCACACGACTAGCGATCACTTCAGGACTATCCGTCCCACGACTCTCTAACCGTTTACGTAACTCCTCGATGCTAGGTGGTTGGATAAAGAGCGATAAAGCCCGATCGCCATAATGTGCTTTGATGTTACATCCACCCACAACATCCACATCGAACACCACGTTCTGACCAGCTTCAAGCTGCTTCTCAACCTGCTCTTTCAGTGTCCCATAGAAACGATCCTGGTACACCTCTTCAAACTCCAAAAACTCACCCCGCTCAATGCGTTCTCTAAATTCATCGGAAGAGAGAAAAAAATACTCCACGCCGTGTTGTTCTGTCCCACGTGGCGGGCGACTCGTGGCCGATATTGAAAAAGCCAAGTTCAACCCCCGCGTTAACAAATAAGTAATAATAGTCGATTTGCCCGATCCCGAAGGAGCGGAAAATATGATTAGTTTTCCAGCCATCTAAATAATATAAATACTAAAAAGGCATCGCACACGATGCCCTTAAATTACATAACATTCAATACTTGTTCCTTGATTTGTTCCAATTCGTCTTTCATCTGAACCACAATTTTCTGCATCTCAGCATGATTCGACTTGCTACCCAACGTATTAATTTCGCGTCCCATCTCCTGAGCGATAAAGCCCAGTTTTTTCCCTTGTCCACTCGTACTTTCCAAAGTGTTTACAAAGTAGTTCAAGTGATTACCCAACCGTTGTTTCTCTTCGTTCACATCGAGCTTCTCGATGTAATAGATCAGCTCTTGTTCCAAGCGGTTCTTATCATAATCTACACTGATGGTCTTTTCCAACGCATCGGTGATACGCTCTTTCACCTTTTCAATGCGCTCTTTCTCATACGGCTCTATCGTTGATAGTAAAGAGGTTATATTGGCAATTTTTTCCCGGAACTTCTTCTCCAACGCTTGTCCCTCCTGCTTACGGAAGTCGACCAATTGCTGAATAGCTTTCAAAACCGTGGTATGAACAATCTTCCACTCCTCCTCCGAGAGCTCTTGTGCCTCCGTTTTTGTCATCACATCCGGCATCCGGAGCAACGTCTGAAACCAATCGGCCGGCATCGCAATAGCCAGATTCTCTGCAATCGTTTTAATCTGATTATAATAACCTTCCACCAACACCTGGTTAATAGGTGTAGCTCCATCGGCACTCTCTTTCTTTTCAATCCATAAACTAAAATCGACTTTACCACGTTCTAAGACTTTAGAGATTTCATTCCGAATCTCCATCTCTTTTTCACGGTAAAGAGGTGCAATGCGAGTCGATAAATCGAGTGCTTTACTGTTGAGCGACTTTAGTTCTACGGTTATCTTCTTATCAGGAAGTTCGGCAATAGCTTTGCCGTATCCTGTCATAGACTGTATCATATCGTATATAGTTTTGCGCAAAAATAAGGGAATATTTTAAGATGTGGAAATAATCATGTATTTTTGCGTCAATTAAATAAACTCAGAGTTATGTCGTGTATCTTAAATATTGAAACGTCTACTTCCGTTTGTTCGGTAGCAGTGAGCCAAGATGGAGAGGCCATTTTTGTCAAAGAAGACCTAAAAGGGCCTTCTCATGCCGTCTCTTTAGGCGTTTTTGTCGATGAAGCCTTATCATTTGCAGACAGCCATGCTATTCCGTTGGATGCCGTCGCCGTAAGTTGCGGGCCGGGTTCTTATACGGGGCTACGCATTGGCGTATCGATGGCCAAAGGTGTTTGCTATGGCCGCCAACTACCATTAATAGCCATTCCTACTCTAGAGGTCCTCTCTGTTCCGGTGCTTTTATACCACGATTTGCCGGAAGACGCTCTTCTCTGTCCGATGATTGATGCCCGCCGCATGGAAGTTTATGCAGCCATCTATGACCGCTCCTTAAAACCGCTGCGAGAAACAGCAGCCGACATTGTCGACGAACACTCTTATCTGGACTTTCTGAACGAACGTCCGGTTTATTTCTTTGGTAACGGGTCCGAAAAGTGTCAAACTGCGCTAACGCATCCGAATGCGCACTTTATCGGCCAAATAAACCCTCTAGCCAAAATGATGATGCCTCTGGCCGAAAAGGCATTCGCTGAAAAAGAGTTTAAAGATGTGGCCTATTTCGAACCTTTCTACTTGAAAGAGTTTGTAGCTTCACAACCAAAGAAATTATTATAAAGAATTATCTAACAAATTTTTAATGAGATACAATACCCAACAAAAGAGAATGCCTCTGCCCGAATACGGACGAAGCATACAGAACATGGTTACTTTTGCACTAACGATTGAAGATCGGGCAGAACGCCAACGGTGTGCTAACACCATTATCAACATCATGGGCAACATGTTTCCTCACTTGAGGGATGTACCCGATTTTAAACATAAACTGTGGGATCATCTAGCTATCATGGCCGATTTTCAGTTGGATATTGATTACCCATACGATATTATCCGTAAAGACAACCTCAGAACGAAACCGGACCCTCTCTCTTATCCGATGACACGAATGCGTTACCGTCACTATGGTCACACGCTTGAGGTCTTGATGAAAAAGGCTATAGAAATGGCCGAAGGCGATGAGAAACGAAATTTAGTGGCGCTCATCTGCAACCATATGAAGAAAGACTACATGGCTTGGAATAAAGATACAGTCGATGAAAAAAAGATTGCTGAGGATTTACAAGAACTCTCCGGAGGGAAGTTGCAACTAACAGAAGACATCAGTCGTCTTATGGCCGAACGCTTAGCGCAAAACTACCGACCGAAGATGAACTACAACAACCGCAACAATAATCAGAAAAAGAATTACCGTCAGAACCAATAAACGGATGTTTTTAATCCGTCAACTCTATAATCCGTAAAACTATGGCTTCATTTGTAATTGAAGGAGGACATCGGCTTCACGGGGAGATTTTTCCTCAGGGGGCTAAAAACGAAGTCTTACAAATAATTTGTGCAACGCTACTGACCTCGGAAGAGGTATTGGTACAAAACATCCCCGACATTTTAGATGTCAACAACCTCATCCAACTGATGCGGGATATGGGGGTGACAGTGGCTAAAGTTGGTGTCAATGCGTATAGTTTCAAAGCGGAAAAGGTCGATTTAGCTTACCTGGAAAGTGATGAGTTCTTGAAAAAATGCTCTAGCCTCCGAGGATCAGTCATGCTGATCGGCCCGATGGTGGCTCGCTTTGGTAAAGCGATGATTTCTAAGCCAGGGGGAGATAAGATCGGTCGGAGACGGCTAGATACACACATTGTGGGCATCCAAAAGCTGGGTGCCGAGTTCCTTTATAACGCCGAACGAGAGGTTTTTGAAATGAAAGGTGGGCAACTGTACGGTGCCTCTATGTTGCTCGATGAAGCATCGGTGACGGGAACGGCCAACATTGTGATGGCGGCTGTCTTGGCCAAAGGGCGCACCACCATCTATAATGCGGCTTGCGAACCTTACTTGCAACAGCTCTGCAAGATGCTCAACCGTATGGGAGCAAAAATCAGCGGTATTTCATCAAACTTACTGACTATCGAGGGGGTCGATGAACTAAAGGGAACAGAGCATACTGTTCTACCCGATATGATCGAAGTTGGTAGTTTTATTGGTATGGCTGCTATGACACAAAGCGAAATCACCATTAAAAATGTCTCTTACGATAATCTAGGTATCATCCCAGATAGTTTTAGACGCTTGGGTATCAAATTGGAACAGCGGGGTGATGATATCTTTGTGCCAGCACAAGAGACGTATCAAATTGAATCATTTATCGACGGATCGATCATGACCATCGCCGATGCTCCTTGGCCAGGGTTAACACCCGACTTACTGAGTGTGTTGCTGGTGGTAGCTACACAAGCTAAAGGAAGTGTACTGATTCATCAAAAAATGTTCGAGAGTCGCCTGTTTTTTGTTGACAAGCTGATCGATATGGGCGCACAAATTATTCTTTGTGACCCGCATCGTGCTGTCGTCATCGGACACAACCACGGCTTCAAGCTTCGTGGAGGACACATGACCTCGCCCGATATCCGGGCAGGAATTGCACTGCTGATTGCAGCTATGAGCGCCGACGGTATCAGTCGGATACATAATATAGAACAAATAGACCGTGGCTACCAAGACATCGAAGGGCGTCTGAATGCTATCGGAGCTAGAATAACACGGATATGATAAAAAAAGAAGAGGTTTATAAAATAGGTATTTTCAATAAGCCGCATGGCATACATGGGGAGCTGCAGTTTACCTTCACCGACGATATTTTCGACCGGGTGGATTGCAACTATGTCATTTGTCTACTCGACGGGATTTTAGTGCCATTCTTTATTCAAGAGTGTCGCTTTCGATCGGACTCTTCGGCACTCATCAAACTCGAGGGCATTGAAACTACCGAACGGGCGCGCTTGTTTACCAATACAGAGGTCTATTTCCCTGTAAAATATGCCCAAGAGGTACCGCAAAAGCAGTTGTCTTGGTCCTTTTTTATCGACTTTGAGGTGGAGGATACCGAAGGGTGTGTCATCGGCAAAATCACAGAGATCGACACAAGCACCATCAATACGCTTTTGGTTATCGATTGTGAAGGCGATGAGATACTGATCCCTGCACAAGAGGAGTTCGTGGCTGGTGTCGACACCGAAGAGAGGGTACTGGTATTGAATCTACCGGAAGGCTTACTCGATTTTGACGAAGCTGAGAATGATTGGGACGAAGCGGACGATGAGGAGAACGCGAATTTACCTACCTTTGCTACAGATAGCCAATGATAAACTAAGGTGATGCGAAAGAAAAAAAGAAGTAAGAATTTTTGGAAGACGATCAAATTTAAGTATAAACTGACCATTTTCAATGAAAATACGTTGGAGGAGGTGGTGGGTATTCGTGTATCCAAATTGAACGGACTTTCTGTTTTGCTCTCTGTTCTAACGGTCTTTTTCGTTATCGCAGCTTGCATCATCGCTTTTACACCTTTACGCAACTATCTGCCTGGGTATGTCAACAGCAACATTCGCTCGTTAATTGTAGAGAATGCACTGAAAGTGGACTCCTTGCAACAGGTGATCGAGAAACAGAATCTTTACATCATGAACATTCAAGATATCTTCAGTGGAAAGGTGCGCATAGATACGGTCAAAACGCTCGACTCACTCACCATGGCTCGACACGACACGCTCATGGAGCGAACTCAGCGTGAAGAGGAGTTCCGCAAGCAGTATGAGGAGAATGAGAAGTATAACTTGACAACCATTGCTGCACAACCGGATGTGAACGGATTGATCTTTAACCGACCGACTAGGGGGGTTATCTCCGAACACTTTAATAATGAAAAAAAACATTATGGTATTGATATTGCAGCCAATCCAAACGAGAGTGTTTTGGCTACGATGGATGGCACGGTGATCTTAAGTACTTATACAGCCGAAACTGGTTACTTGATTCAGATTCAGCACAGCCAGGATTTGGTTTCGGTCTATAAACATTGTAGCTCGCTCTTAAAAAGGGAGGGCGACCGGGTAAAAGGGGGTGAAGCCATTGCGCTCGTGGGCAACAAAGGGAGGTATAGCACAGGCCCTCACCTACACTTTGAGCTGTGGTACAAAGGACGTGCCATCAACCCTGAAAAATATATTGTATTTTAATTGATGTGTTTACACAAGAACATGAATTTAGATAAAACGCCAAAGAAAAAACAGATCGCGATACTTGGATCGACTGGTTCCATCGGAACGCAAGCGCTTCAGGTGATCGCTGAACATCCCGATTTATACGAAACGTATGCGCTGACGGCCAATAACCGTGTTGAGCTGCTCATCGAACAGGCTAGGCGCTTCCAACCGGAGGTGGTTGTCATCGGCAACGAGGAGAAATACTTTCAACTCAAAGAGGCACTGGCCAACTTGCCTATCAAGGTGTATGCCGGAGCGGAGGCTTTATCGCAAGTGGTGGAGGCGGAACCGATTGATGTGGTTCTCACAGCCATGGTGGGTTATGCTGGGCTAAGGCCAACGATTCATGCCATACGGGCCGGAAAGGCGATTGCCTTGGCCAACAAGGAGACGCTTGTGGTTGCCGGTGAACTGATTAATGAGTTGGCGCAGCAGTACCGCACACCTATTCTACCAGTCGACTCTGAACACTCAGCAGTCTTTCAATGCCTCACGGGCGAAATCGGTAACCCAATCGAAAAAGTCATCCTGACGGCTTCGGGAGGACCGTTCCGCTGCTCATCATTCGAAGAGCTCAAAAAGGTGACCAAAGCGCAAGCACTCAAACATCCTAACTGGGAGATGGGGGCTAAAATTACGATCGACTCTGCTTCTATGATGAACAAAGGGTTCGAGGTTATCGAAGCGAAATGGCTCTTTGGCGTCAAACCTCAACAGATAGAGGTGGTGGTTCACCCACAATCTATTATTCACTCCATGGTGCAGTTTGAAGATGGATCGATCAAAGCGCAACTGGGGTTGCCTGATATGCGCTTACCTATACAGTATGCTTTCTCATACCCGGATAGAATAAACTCATCGTTCGAACGCTTGGACTTTACTCAATGTACTAATCTGACTTTCGAACAGCCCGATACAACGCGTTTCCGCAACTTGGCTTTGGCTTATGAGGCGATGTACCGCGGAGGAAACATGCCGTGCATTGTTAATGCCACCAATGAAGTGGCAGTGGCGGCTTTCTTACGTGAGGAGATTAGCTTCTTGGGCATGAGCCGACTCATTGAACAGACCATGGAACGTACCATGTTTATCCAAACGCCAACATACGAAGATTATGTGGCAACTGATACAGAGGCACGCCGCATAGCTGCCGAACAACTAATAACTTGTCAATAATAACCAGTAATAATAAACATAACACTGATGGAAACTTTTTTAATACGTGCCTTACAACTCATTATGAGTCTTTCGTTGCTTGTTCTCATACATGAGGGAGGACACTTTCTTTTCGCCCGCTTGTTTAAAGTACGGGTAGAGAAATTTTGTTTATTCTTCGATCCTTGGTTCACTCTGTTTCGCTTTAAACCGAAAAAGAGTGACACAGAATATGCCTTGGGCTGGCTACCGCTTGGTGGCTACGTTAAAATCTCAGGAATGATTGACGAATCGATGGATTTGGAGCAGATGAAACAGCCCGAACAGCCTTGGGAGTTCCGGTCTAAACCGGCTTGGCAACGCTTGTTGATTATGATCGGTGGGGTTTTATTCAATTTCTTATTGGCGCTCTTTATCTACTCCATGATTCTCCTTACTTGGGGCGATGAGTATGTCAAAGTCGACAAGGCACCGATGGGTATGGATTTCAATGAAACAGCCAAAGCAGTGGGCTTTCAAGATGGTGATGTGCTGCTGAGTGCCGATGGTGTCTCTTTCGAACGTTACGATGGCGATATGCTGACGCATATTGTGGACGCACGGGAAGTAAAGGTGCTTCGCAACGGGCAAGAGGCTTTGGTGCAAATCCCAGAAGATTTCATGCAACGTTTACTCAAAGATAGCGTTCGTTTTGCCGATTACCGCTTTCCGTATGTTATCGATAGCATCAAAGTGAACTCGCCGGCTGCTTTAGCAGGACTGCAACCGGGCGATAGTATCATCGCTCTGGATGGTCAGCCGATCGCATTTGCCGATTACAAAGTGGCGATGGCCGATCGTCAGAAGAATGAGGCAACCTTGCTAAAAGATAGCCTTGACCCGAGAGAAATTAAGCTGACCTATGTACGCCATGGAGTGACCGATTCACTCACCATGCGGGTGGACTCGGCTTATCTGATGGGGGTTGTGGCTGTAACACAGACCAACCGTCTACTTCCTGTGGTTAAAAAAGAGTATAACTTCTTCAGCTCTTTCCCGGCTGGTGCGGCACTGGGGGTAAAAACGCTTAAAGGGTATGTGAACAACATGAAGTATGTCTTTTCGAAAGAAGGGGCTAAACAGATTGGTGGATTCGGCACATTGGGCAGCATCTTCCCAGCTTCTTGGGATTGGCATCAGTTCTGGTACATGACTGCTTTCTTGTCTATCATCTTGGCATTCATGAATATTTTGCCTATTCCGGCATTGGATGGTGGTCATGTCTTATTCCTTTTTTACGAGATGATTGCCCGCCGCAAACCGAACGAAAAATTTATGGAGTATGCACAGATGGCAGGAATGTTCTTATTATTCGGATTGCTCATTTGGGCCAACTTCAATGATGTGCTTCGCTACTTCTTTAAATAAGTTGCGATAGCCAACTAAACTCATTCTTTTTATAGAAGCGGTAGGCAGCTAGTTCTGATCCTACCGCTTTTTCTATGCGATCCCCTCTCTCACAAGAGATTAAAGAGATCAACTACGCTACGAGATAAATTAAAGAGCATAATTTCCCTACAGATCTCTCATAAAAATACTCAAAAAACCTTATGAATAAATATTTCAAGAAATGAGAGGTACTGTAATTAGGCTATGTATCTAAGATGGCACTCTCTTTTTTTATCAACCTCTCTCCTTTTAGAAAGAATCTCCTGCTGCATGCAGTTTAAGAATCCGCTGATTACTACTCCCCCGAAACTCGAGGTAAGGCGAATAAAGTGCCTGAACAAAACGCCCTTCAACCAAAACATCGATATAAGGCAAGACACTTTTCAACTCAGTATCAGCTAAAATCTCCTCGTAAGTATAACCGGTATAACACCAAATATTTTGCCCAGTCTCCTCTTTAACTCGTTTTAGAATAGGCAAGAATTCCTTCGGATTATAAAGTGGATCACCACCCGAAAAGGTCACCCCATCGAGCAACGGATTCGCATTTATCTCACGGATAATTGTCGTCAGCCGACTGTCTGTAAGAGCTTCACCAGCCTCAGGGTCCCAGCTTTCTGCATTGTGACACCCTGGGCATTGATGCGAACACCCTGCCAAATAGATGGAATAACGAATCCCCTCACCGTCGACGATGGTTTCGGAATAGGTATGTAGTAAGTTCATAACAAGACGATTAGTAACTAGATGACAAAACAGCCAGAGAAAAAGACAAGCCTCTCCTCCCGCTGCTTCAGTTTATGATAAGTAGCCTTATTAACCGTGTTTCACACGGTCGCGCTCTTCAGCCCGCTTCGATGAATTCCAAGAGTTCAAATCGCCAGTAAGATAACCGGTTATACGACGCATACGAAGAATGTTCTCACTCTGACAAACTGGACATTTATCGAAAATCATTCCCTTATACCCACAATCATTGCACGTATCTACCGGGTGATTGATCGATCCGTAACCGATTCCTTCATCGTGCATCACCTTAACCACCTTCACTATGGCACGTACATTTTTCTGTGCTTCGCCATCGAGCTCCACATACGTAATGTGCCCCCCCTTCGTAATGGCATGAAACGGTGCTTCACGCTTAATTTTCTCAACGATACTGATCGGCTCTTTCACATCCACATGGAAAGAGTTCACGTAATAGTCCCGGTCCGTGACTCCAGGGATAGCACCAAATTTACGGCGATCAATGCGCGTGAATCGTCCTGAAAGCCCCTCGGCCGGTGTTGCCAAAACAGAGTAGTTCAACTGATACTTCTCTTTGTACTCATCGGCCACCTTATTGATCTCCATGACAGCCTCATAAAGCGTTTCAAACGCCTTTTCACTGTGCCCATGTCCTTCACCATAAAGTGCCATCATCGCATTATGTCCGCCAATAAACCCAATACCTAGTGTTCCACTGTTTATTACATCACCTACCTGATCATTGGGATGCAAAGCTGCTCCACCTTTCCAAACATCATTGACCATCATGAAAGGGAATTGACACGCCAAAGCGGTACGTTGGTATTGGTAACGCTCATGCAACTGATCGGCTATTAGCACAGCCATCTCGTGCACTGATTCTAAAAAGACCTCTTTAGCCTTCTGCTCTACCGCCTCTTGATGACGCGTATCTTCAACGAGTCGTTCGGCTTTGATGCGCGCTTCAATGGCCAGACGAGGCATGTTTAAGGTTGTAAACGACAAGTTGCCTCGTCCCAATGAACTCTTCTCGCCAACCACATTTTCGAACACACGCGTCCGGCACCCCATGGTAGCCAACTCATAGCGGTAGCGTTTCGGATCTGTCGGATCCCATTGATCATTTTGATTAAAGGGAGTATCTAGAAACATAAAGTTAGGGAAAAGAGCTTTGGCAGTGGTCTGACAAGCCCTCAACAGTAAGTCGAAATTCGGCGTATCGTACGTTAAAGTCAACGCCTCTTCTATGCTACCAGCCTTTAAAGCCTTCTCATAATCTTGCTCTCCATAGGAGACCCCATCTTTGACTTTAAATATCTGAATCGGGAAGACCGGCACTTCACCACGCGTCCCCAACCCTTCGGTTGTTGCTTTGAGAAGCTCTTCAATCACCATACGCCCCTCGGCAGAAGTATCCGTACCATAATTGATAGAGCTAAACACCACCTGGTTTCCTCCACGAGAATGCATGGTATTCAGGTTATGAATGAACCCCTCCATGGCTTGGTGAGTATCTTTTTGCGTTAAGGTATACGCCTTTTCTATGATGCGTCCTAATTGTTCTTTATCAACGGTGACCTGAACAGCAGTAAGAGCCAAACGCAACGTTTCCCGTTCCGCTTCGGTCGATTTGATAGAAGGCAAGTTCTCCTCAATGGATTGTCTCACACGCTTCTCATCAAGCTGTTCCCCATGCTCCATACCTACATAAAAAGTGATGAGCGAAGCCAAATGTTTGCGAAACGATTTCGCCACCCCTTTAGCCATGAAGAAATCAAAAGCCGGAATAGCCTGTCCCCCATGCTGTTCGTTCTGGTTGGTCTGAAAAATAATAGTAGCGAGTGTCGCATAACTCTGAATGCTCTGCGGCGTTCGGATACTTCCATTCTTGGTACGAAATCCACGTTCAAAGAGATCATCCATGTCATACTGAATACACGTGGTCGTTTTAGTCGGATAATAATCTAAATCATGGATATGAATATCACCCAACTGATGCGCTTCGGCAAAACGTTTAGGCAGGAGGTATCTATAAGTATAATCTTTAGTCACTTCGGATGCAAAAGTCATCATCTGTCCAGCAGGTGTGTGACTGCTCATGTTAGCATTACTCAAATTCACATCATTCTTATCGATAGCCACGATGCCATCCATCACATGCTTCATCTGAGTCTTCTTATCACGTTCGGTATTACGCCATTCACGATAAATGATGTACTTCTTAGCCACTTCAGGACGCACCTTCATCAGCTCTTTTTCGACCAAATCTTGAATTTCCTCAACGGTGATGGTTGGTTTAGAGAATTGTCCGATGACACTCATCGTAATATCAGCGATGAGTTGTTGCTCATCTTTGATGCCCGTTGCACTAAATGCCTTGCTAACGGCATTCTTAATTTTACTGATAGAGAAGTCCTCTCTCTTGCCATCACGTTTGATGATACAAATTTCTGCGTAATTCATAACTTTAACTCCCGAAAGTAATTAAATGAATAAAAAAGTTGATTATTACAGCACGCACAAAGTCAAGATGCTCTTTACAAAGCATCAGGCGTTCTGATCATGTTGGTTCCGGCAGGTCTTCTGACTTATCCCTCCTCTACACGCCTTCCCATACCGTTCATACAGTGGCTTAATATGCAGATTCACAAAGAATTACAGCAGCGGGTACTGTCGCCGATTTGCACAGCGTTCCCTCATAACTAAACCTCTTTTTAGTTCCGTTACCGGGTACAAAGATAGCAGTTTAAGTCTAATTTCTCACCGCTCTTAAACATTAATTTTGGAAAACTTTTCTTTCTCCCTGATACAGAAAGTTTTCCATTTCAGAATAGTTTCAAAAAAAAATGATCTCGACAAAACGTCCAAATCATTTTTTCTTAAAGCGACTAAATCGCTTATCAACTCATTTTTCTTGCAAAAGAAGACCCAGCTATTCCTTTACGCACAAGCAAGTAACCCAAGAGCTAATAGCTATTTTTTTAACGGGCGCCTGCTTACTCACTCTGCTTTTTCAAGATCATGCGTCCACTATACTGTCGATTGATCTGTTTGCGAAAATCGATAAAAGCAGCATACTCTTCAGGAGGGTAAGTACCTTTAGGAATAAATAAGTGTTGAACCACGAAAACGTCTCGGTCTTTAACAACAAGTGTAGAACTAAACCGTCCAAACTTACTCTCAACAACAACAGGGAGCGATACCCCCTCGATGGTATAACCTTCGGGCAATTTCAGGTGAATGCTATCAACATCATTATAGCCATAATCCACGCAAACCGGATTAATTCGCTCCGGTGTCTGGGGCAACGTAAATCCCTTACGGAAAATATTGATTGGGATAAATAAACGGTTGCCCGTCCGATTACCATACTGCTGGCTACTGATGCGATAGGTTAAACAGAATTCCGGATCTGAGGCTTTATTTTCGGTTAGTTCCAACGCCTCAACTGTAGCCTGATTCAACGTCACACTCTGCCTTAAAGCGTCTTTCTGCTTAGCTGGATCGAGGTATTTAATCCCTATTCCATTCTCATATTGCAGCAAGCGAGAAGTTGTTTGAGCCGTTATTTTTGCAGATCCATTGGACGCAATCTCTACCGTAGCATGAGTTTGCTGTGTATTCAACGAATCCGGATAAGTTGGGAGTCGATACACCCGTCCACCTTCCGGAGTCACCAACAACGCATCATGTCCACCAATACCTTGATGCACATACCCAAAAGGCAATTTAGGGTTGGTACACTCAAGCCAAAGAGTATCTTGAGGCAATGGTACTTGAAGAATAACGTGATTCATCTGGTTCACACTAGCAAAATTCGGTATCAACCGTTTATTCACAGTGCTGATTACTGTATAAACAGAGGGGATACCCAGAGCCTTCAACATCGCCCTGGTGTAATTAGAAAGTCCCTTACAATCGCCAAACCCTGCTCGCCAAACCTCTGCTGCAGGGATCGGTTGCAATCCTCCGATACCTAGCTGAATACTCACATAACGAGTTGTTTCACCCAAATAATCATAAACCACTTTAACCTTTTCCCTATCGGTCTTACAAGAGGCTGTCAGCTCTTTTAATTTCTGTATGAAAGGCTCCGGAAGTTGGTCACGCCCCTCCAATAATTTATATTGCCAGTCACCATAATCCTTCCAGTTCAGCATACTACCTTGCGTCTTATCATAAACAAAAGTGGTAGGAACGAAGTAAACCAAAGGTAACAGTTCATGAACATCGGGCGAAAGAGGCTCGGAAACAATGGCATTCCACCCCGTGGCAGTCACTTCAAGCACCTGTTCGCCGGCAGCTCCCTTTGTCTCTGTAATCGTCACTTTTTTGTTTTCTGTATTCTTAGCAAAATAATGGCACGTTTGTCCCACAGGGAGAGTGAGTCGGTAGGTTGCTTTTTCCACACGCTGCCAAAACTCTTTTTGAGGGACAAAAGGAGAATAGACGATCAAGCCGTTATTACACTTTATACCCCATTCATATTTCACGGTAAAAGGAAACGTCGGATAGTTGCACTCATAATAATAGGTGTAATCATCGGTTGTTAGGTTCGAAGAATATTCCGTCCGTTGGAGTTCCGACTTCTTAATTTTACGCACTCTGGTTCCAGAAGCATCCATCACCTCGCCAGAGAAGTGATCCAACGACCGGAACTGGTCACATCCGCAAATAAACGAAGCAGCATCTAGCCCCTTTTTATTCAAGATAGTCACCGTACGCGTGTATTTCTCCACAGCTTGTGTGGCCGATTTACAGACTATTTCCGTTTGCTCATCCAACACAATGGAATTCGACGAATCGGTTCTATTCTGACCGACAACAGCAAGGCTATAAAAGGCCAAAGCAAGCGCCAACAACGAAGTTGTAAGCTTCTTAAACATTCTACTTGACATAAATTATATTTTCTTTAAGACCAGCATCTCATTGTTCTTCTCGACAAGTGATTCCCAGAATGCCTTCACAAACGGATACTCTGTGGAAAGGAATAACAGTTTATTCGATCTAAAGGTGTATCGAAGCATCACTTTCTCGCCAACCACCTGAATGTTATATGTGCAAATAGCCGACTTATCTTCGGTACTGATACTCATCGGCTTAGGCATTTCATCAATCGTATACCCCTCCGGAAGAGTCAACATCGTGGTCAATCCATACTCTTCGGCATAAGGTAATTCTATAGGAAGTTTACGTTCAGCCTCAAGGAACTTGTTTTTACTCACATGCATAAAGACCAATGGATTGATGTAGATAAAGTTGTCATTGACCGTTGCTTGCTTTTCAAATTTCACCTCTTCAAAAACCTCAAGAGAGAACGTTTCGATGTTTTCAGTATGAAAAGCGGTTACTTTAATATTCTCGGACGATTCCAGCTCACGGATATAAGCGGTGCTGTCTTTAGCCGCCTGAAATGCGCGACGAACCCCTGAAGCATATTGTCCCAGATACTTTGCGATACGTGTTCCGGTGAGTGTACCATCGGGGCCGACGGCAACATTGACCATCCCTTTTATCTGGCTCCGGCCTATTTGACTCAAATCCACCCATTTGTCTGCCTCTTTATAACCGATCAGACGAGCACGTTCCACCATCAACTGCGGAGGTAAGATATCCAAATACCCAGTTGTACTCGAACCATCTAAATAAGTAAACGTGGTATCGGTATCGGCTATCGCTATCACAAACGTATTGAGTTTCTGGATAGACGGGTGAGTGATAGGCAAAAGCCCCATCCTTTTACGACTCATCACAGCCGGATAGCACGCCACCTCTGCATCACGCAACATACTCATTAAAACAAAATTGATATCGGCATTCGAACCACTTCCCTCTTTTATCGCTTTTTTGATGTCATGGCTATAAATTTCATAACTTTCATTCCATCAATACTTCGGTAAATAATTGATTAACTATCTCAAAAACAATGAGTTACATTAACAAGAGTTAGCATAAAAAGAATGGTCAAGTGGCTGATTTTTAG
>RZZX01000143.1 GCA_009929715.1 Bacteroidia bacterium | reverse complement strand
ATCAGCAAAGGCAAGGCTCACAAGAAGTACGAGTTCGGCGCCAAGGCATCCGTGACCGTGACCAAGATCAGCGGCATCATCGTTGGCGCATTGTCCTTCCCGGACAACCCCTTCGACGGCCATACTCTCCCCGCAGTTCTGAGCCAGGTCGAGAGTATCGTCGGCAAAAGGCCGACCATGGCGATCTGCGACCGTGGCTACCGAGGCAAGCGCAGGATCGGGGATACCCGCATCGAAATCCCTGAATCAGGCAAAGGCCCAAAAACTGAACACGAAAAGCGCCAAGCTCGGGCACGCTTTCGCCGCAGGGCCGCCATCGAACCAATCATCGGCCATCTCAAGAACGATCACAGGATGCTTCGAAACTACCTCAAAGGGCGGATCGGCGATTCCGTGAACCTGTTCATGGCCTGCGCGGCCTTCAATTTCCGCAAGTTCATCCGGATACTGTATTTTTTGTGCCTCAAATTACTTGGGCACGTTTTTCGTCCAGATGTTCGGGCGTTACACGTTTGTGCTTGATGGCCCGCTTTTAGAGTTTTTCAGGATCGACTATTTACTTTTTTTTCGTTATCCTGATAGTTAAGTGTTTAATAATACAGCAAAGTGAAAGACGATAATTACAAATATTTCGAATGAACATAGGCTCTTTATGAAAATATTATTCATTGGTGAGACTTGGCTGGGTTCTTGTGCTCGCAGTATGAAAGAAGCACTGAGCAAAAATTCGGATATTGAATTAGATGAATTGTCTGAAGAGTTCATCCCAAAAGTCCGTTCGCTTGGGTTAAGAGTTTTGCATAGGCTAACATATCCGTTTTATCGGCGGGAGTTTAATTGGCTAGTGCTCGATAAAGTACATAAATTCTGTCCTGATTTTCTGATGACTTACAAGGGAAATTTTGTCCAAAAAGACCTGCTAAGAGAGCTTTTAGCTTTAGGTGTGAAAACCGTAAATGTGTATCCTGATTATTCACCCCATGCATACGGAATATCCCACCGTGAAGCTGTGGGCCAGTATGATTTAGTAATTTCGACAAAAGCCTACCATCCCGAGATTTGGCGAGAAGTTTACGGTTACCAGAACCGATGTAAGTTTGTACCACAAGGCTATGACCCTCAACTACATTTATTTCAAGAGGCTCCAGTAGAATTTACGTACGATGTTGTGATGATTTCTACCTATCGGCGGGAATACGGAAGATTAATATTGGATTTCGCCCGTGCTCTGGGCCAAACACGTTTGAAGGTGGCGATTGGTGGGCATGGCTGGAATATACTTCAGGATCAGTTGCCAGAAACTTGGCATTTTCCCGGGGCTATTCAAGGTCGAGGGTATATGTCTTTGCTGCGTTCTGGCAAAATTTGCATCGCACCGTTGACTCGACATGTGGTTATCGATGGCAAATCGCAACCTGGCGATGTGGATACTACCCGCACATATGAACTGGCTGCTGGTCACTGTTTTTTTATTCATCAGCGGACGGACTTCGCTCGTGAGTTGTATGAACCAGTCGGCGTGCCATTTTTCGACGATGGAGAAGAATTGGCTGCCCAAGTGCTCCGCTATCTGGATCTCCCGCATGAACGCTCGCGCATCGCTGAAGCAGCACACAAGCGTGCAGTGCCTCTATATTCTACAGATGCACGGGCGAGCGCTATCAAATCGATTTTGTATGCGGAGCTTATAAGTCCAGCTGTAGATGGGAGTCGGTCGTGAATATTCAACCTCTTCGGCTGGCAATTGTCGTTAGCCATCCGATTCAATATTTCGCTCCGGTTTATCGGGAACTGGCCAAAAATCCTTCGATTCTGCTCACTGTGCTTTTTGCAACTAGGGCCGGTGTCGATGCCTATTTCGATCATAAATTTAATCAACTGATACAATGGGATATCCCCTTAACTGAAGGGTATCACTCTGTGTTTTTGTCATCTCAATCAAAAAAAAGTGGTTTGCAATGGCGTATCGTCACCGAACTTATACAACAGCGCGCTGACGTAATTTTGTTTCATGGATATGATCAGCCTACCAATTTGTTAGGGATTTTGGTGGCAAAGCTGTTGAGAAAGAAAGTCTTGATGAGAGGGGATACCAGGATTTCTCCACGCAATTCTAAAAAAAACTTTAAATTTTATTTTAAAAAATGGTTGTTTAACAGGTTTGACGGTTTTATTGCAATCGGTACTCTTAATAAAGAATATTATCAAAACTTCGGAATTTCTAAAAATAAAATATACTTTGCTCCATTTTGTGTAGATAGCAATTTGTTTGATATTGGGAAACAGAAAGAATCTGTGCGTGCCAGAGTACGAAAAGAACTTCAAATACAATATAACAAATATGTAATTCTCTTTGTCGCAAAACTCACAGACCAAAAGCGCCCGTACGATCTTCTTGCTGCTTTTGCTAATCTGAAAATGAGGCATCCAGATGCGGTTATTGTTTATGCTGGTTCAGGTGAACAGAAGCAAGCTTTGCAGATAGAAGCAAAAAACAAAAAACTCGATGTACGATTTCTAGGATTCGTGAATCAAAAAAAATTGCCTGAATTGTATGCTGCAAGTGATATTTTTGTATTGCCATCAGATAGGGAAGCATGGGGGCTGGTGATTAACGAGGCAATGATTGCCGGACTGCCAGTTATAACAACCTATGATGTTGGAGCAGCACCGGATTTGGTCATTGGTAAGGGGACTGGTCAAGTTTATGCGCCCGGTGATGTCGGAGCACTTACAGCGATTTTGGATGAGTGGCTTTCTAATCCTGCGAAAATTAAGGTGATGGGTGAAAAAGCAAAATCGCTGATAAGTAAATGGGATGTTAAGAATTGTGCTGAGGGGATTATTGCAGCCGCGATCAAGGTTAGAGAACGGCCTAAAAAATGAATAAAATAGCTATTGTCGTGCCCTCTCTGGCCAAAGGTGGTGGTGTCCCCGCTGTGGCACGGTTTGTTAAGGATGCCGCCCTGCGCTCGAACAGTTTCCAAGTAAAACTTGTTTCTTTGTGTATGGACAGCAACGAACCTTCAAGCCTGTTGCTGAGAAGGCCGGTTACGTGGTTGCGTGGCCCGGTGACCACAACCGCTGACTGGGACGGGTTACCCTTCACCCATGTCGGAGCAAACTGGGCCGAGTTGGAATTTCAGCGCTACCAACCACGCCGCGTTTTGGCTGATTTGTTGGTTAACTGTGATCTGATTCAGGTTGTCTGCGGGTCTCCCGCTTGGGCAAACTCAGTTGCTGGCCTCGGCAAACCCGTTGCCTTGCAGGTTGCTACCCGCGCAAAGATTGAACGCCGCCAGCGTGACGCAAATCCAAAACATCCATCTGACTGGTGGCGCAGGATGATGACTGAAATAACCGATCGGTTGGATGACCGGGCCTTGCGTCATGTTGATGCCATCCAGGTCGAAAATCCTTGGATGCTTGATTACGCTCGTAATCTGAATGCTGGGCGTGTTGTTGATATCCGTTACGCGCCGCCAGGGATTAACGCCGAATTGTTTCGGCCTCTCTTGCACCGTAACGTATCAAAGTCTTCATACATTCTCTGTGTTGGCAGATTGGATGATCCTCGGAAAAATGTCGGGTTGCTGCTATCCTCCTATGCTCTTTTATCGAAAGATGTGCGCGACCGTTTTCAACTGCTATTGGCCGGTTCTTCGCCGCCTCCGCCTGCTTTCTGGCAGCAAGCGGATGCCTTAAATCTCCGAGATAGAGTGTCCTATATTTTTCGACCTTCTCAAGAAGAACTGGTTCGCTTGTATCAGGAGGCCAGCGTTTTTGTCTCGTCTTCTGACGAAGAGGGCTTGGGAGTTGCTATTCTCGAAGCAATGGCTTGCGCCGTTCCCGTGGTGTCCACTCGTAGCGGTGGCCCGGATGGTATTATTTCAGACGGAGAAGATGGTTACTTGGTCCCTTTGGATGCTGCTTCGGAAATGGCAGCCCGGTTGCAGTTACTTCTGGAAAATCCATCGCTTAATATTGAAATGGGACTCAATGCACGGGCAACTATAGAGGCAAAGTATGATGAACGGGTCGCTGGAGCGGTGTTCGTTAAAATGTGGGATCAATTATTGGGGAATACTTGATGTGTGGCATCATTGCGGCATTTAAGCCCGACTTTCCAGAAGTCTCTGCAAAAGCATCGTTGGACAGACTATACCGTCGAGGGCCGGACGCCGTGGGGGAATGGCGTGATTCCTGTCGTGAAGTTTATTTGGGGCACCGTCGCCTTGCAATTCTTGACCTCGATTCACGTGCGGCACAGCCCATGTCGTCGGCCTGCGGGCGCTACCTGATTGTGTTCAACGGTGAAATTTATAATTTTCGTCAGTTAAGGCATTCGCTTGAAACCAAAGGCATTCAATTTCGGACAACATCTGATACAGAAGTGCTTTTGGCTTTATTCGCCGCCGAAGGCGCAGACATGCTGCATAAACTGTATGGGATGTTTGCCTTCGTCATTTGGGACCAAGTTGAAAAGAAAGCTTTTGCGGCCCGAGATCCGTATGGCATTAAGCCATTGTACATCGGTACAACAGGGGATGGAGTCATTCTTGCCTCACAAGTGAAAGCCATACTGGCCACAGGATTGGTGTCAAGAGATCCTGACAGCTTGGGTCAGGCAGGTTTTTGGATGCTCGGCAGCGTCCCCGAGCCCCATACTTGGTTCCGAGATATTCAAGCTATACCTGCAGGCCATTGTGTATGGATTGAGCGGGGCAGGGTCGTCTCCTCGCGCTGTTGGCAGGACATCGGCGATGCTTGGTGGCAGGCTTTTGTCGAGGAGGATATGCCAGCCAATGAAATCGTTGCAAAGGTACGGGTCGCTCTGCAGGAGTCGGTGGCGCGACATCTGGTTGCTGATGTTCCTGTGGGGGTGTTTCTCTCCGGCGGAATCGATTCAGGCTCGTTGGCAGGATTGATGGTCGAAGCGGGCGCACACAAACTGCAAGGGGTAACTGTTGCCTTTGATGAGTTTGCCGGTCAGCACGAGGACGAGGTGCCTGCGGCAAGTACCATCGCGAGGCATTACGGCATCAGTCATCATGTACGGCGGGTGTCTCGGGAGGAATTCATCGCCGACATACCTCGCATAGTTGATGCTATGGATCAACCTACGATTGATGGCGTTAACACCTGGTATGCCACTAAAGCTGTATCCGAACTGGGGTTGAAGGTGGTTGTGTCGGGAGTCGGTGGCGATGAGCTTTTTTT
>RZZX01000437.1 GCA_009929715.1 Bacteroidia bacterium | reverse complement strand
CTCTGCTGCGATCAAAAAGGGACTTAGCTACGTACCGGAAGGCCGTCGTCTTTTCTCAAAACTGACGGTCCGTGAAAACCTTGAGCTTGGGGCGTTTGCGACGAAGGACAGAAAGGTCATAGATGAGCGTCTGGAAGAGATGTACGAACTTTTCCCTATCCTCAAAGACCGCAGGGATCAGACAGCAGAGACAATGAGCGGCGGGGAGCAGCAGATGTGTGCCATTGCGAGGGGACTTATGTCCAAACCTAAGCTTATCCTGCTTGACGAACTCTCGCTGGGTCTGCAGCCAAGTCTTGTTGAGAAAGTCTTTGAGACGGTCATTGAGATAAACAAGAGGGGTGTAACGATCCTCCTTGTCGAACAGATGGTCCAGGAAGCCCTTGAAATAGCAAAAAGAGGGTATGTCATACAGACAGGTTCGATCGTTTATTCAGGGACATCGCAGGAGCTTCTCTGTTCTGAAGAAGTACGCAAAGCCTACATGGGCATGTAAATTAAGTCAGATAAAAATATTTGATCATTAAGCTCCGGCCGGTATTCCACATAGTGGGCACCGGCCGGAGCTTAATTTAACAAGATATGTTTTCTGTTCTCAGAGAATTTCTTTAAAAAGAGGATCGCGGGCAAAATCCCGGACCTATAGCCACGGTTCCTTCAACAGTGTCTTTGCTGACTCTGTGAGCGGTATCAGGTCTGTCCTGTCAATGAACCCGAGAGAAAACTTTCTGTTAAGCGCCATCATGAGCCGCAGGCCGAAGGAGACCCTGTTGAGGTAAGAAAAGACTCCTGCCGCGCCGGCAGGGATATTCTCAGCTTCTTTTCCGTACATCAGATGAAGATCCTGCATATCATGATAAATATCCTCGGCAGAAGATCCAAATTTCTTAACTGAAACAGGAACATCATTCTTTTTTATTCCCTCTCCTACCATCTTTGAGAACATTGCAGCTGCCATCGGAGCCCTGCAGACCCCCACAAGTGAAATGTAGGGAGCACCG
>RZZX01000436.1 GCA_009929715.1 Bacteroidia bacterium | reverse complement strand
GGATCTCTTGAAAGCTGCCCCGAGATGTAAAGCATGCCGTTTGACAATATCCCGGGGCTGTAATGCCCCTTATTCTCTGTTTTGTACTCAGGAGCGATCTTTTTCATACCAATATCCTCCCTCTCATCGACGGCCGCAAACTGTGAGGTTGTCGGTTTCTGTCAAAATTTTGTTTTTAGTCATCTGTTCTCCTATTATTATAGACGGGAAATAGCATGAATGAGAATACGGCCCGCCTTTCAGGTTCATGCGGAGCATACATAGATCAACAGCTTGTCGTCACTGTACAGGATCACAACTATTAATAATTAGTAATGACATCATGTCTTCAGCGAATTATAATGATATCGTCATAACACTTTGGGGAGGCGCATCTTATGAAAACAACGATCATATTCTTCCTTTTTTCCGTTTTCCTTTTTATTTCAGTACCGGCCGGTTTGGTAAACGCTGCAGGCCCGGAATATGACCAGGCCTACGCTGTATATCAGAACCAGGGAGCAGGGGCAGCCGCTCCGCTCTTCAAAAAGATCGTCGAGAATAAGCCTGACCCTGATGCAATGTGGATGCTTGGCTATATTTACAAAAACCAGGCAAACTTCGATACGATGTACGCCGAGAGCGCTAAGTGGTACAAAAACTATCTGCAGTTTCCATTTGTAAAAAAAGATTTTGCCATGCACGAACTGGGGCAGATCTACAAGACCGGAGGTTATGGCGTTGAAAAAGATCTCGTCAAGGCGAGGATCTATTTCGAAACACTGGTGGAGTCCGGGTGGTCTGATCCAAATTACGCCAGATATCCCCTGAATGACCTGACTGAGGTCATGGGTGAACAGATGACGGGCTACACAAAGGATGACACTGACTACGTCAAAGCAGGCAAACTGCTTGCAAAAAACAAACCAAAGGATGCGCTTGCCCCGCTGAAGCAGTCAGCGGAATACAAGAACCCCGACGCAATGGAAGTTCTGGGGACCATGTACAAATACGGTCTCGGCGCCAAG
>RZZX01000435.1 GCA_009929715.1 Bacteroidia bacterium | reverse complement strand
TTAGCATCCGGACGCAGATAAGGCATTTTTTCTATTTCATTCTTACGTATAAATGCTAGTTCTGATAATAAGGAATGTGATAAATCAAGGGCCAACGGCATGTAGTTTTCTGTTTCGTTGGTTGCATATCCAAACATCATACCCTGGTCGCCCGCACCCTGATTGTAAGGATCCTGGCGTTCAACACCCCGGTTGATATCACCGCTTTGTTCATGTATGGCCGAAAAAACACCGCAAGATTTAGCTTCGAACTGGTATTCACTCTTCGTATAACCAATCCGCTCAATTACAGCACGGGCCACTTCCTGCACATCAACGTATGCACTAGATTTAACTTCTCCAGCCAGAACAACCTGTCCGGTTGTTACAAGTGTTTCGCAAGCAACTTTAGAGCTCTTGTCGTATGCAAGAAACTCATCAAGCAAAGCATCCGATATCTGATCGGCTACTTTATCGGGGTGTCCTTCAGACACCGATTCGGAGGTAAATAAATAACTCATTTTTATATAATTAAGTATATTATATTTTGAACTGAGAGCAGGTAGATGAGGCAGATGCAATAGAAAGGAATAAGAACTTTGATTTTAGCATTTTTTCCCGTGGTTGCAAGCATACAAATCTATCCACATCAGTTCGGGTGCAAAGATACAAACTAATTTCAGGATACAAACAAACCTTTCTGTTTTTCAAAACAATTAAGAATTCGCTTGGCTATTATTCGTCGGAAGTGCTAAATATAATTCACCTATGGAACGATTAAGAACCGGATGAATACAGGTATGAGCAATCTCCGAGAGGGGACCCAGAACAAAGCTACGTTGATGCATCAATGGATGCGGCAACGTAAGAAGAGGTGTATCTATCACCCAATCGTCGTACATTAATATATCAATATCGATAACACGGTCGTGATATTCGCCTTCACTTTTTTGCGAACGGCCCATATCACGTTCTATCTCCTGTGTTAATGCCAGAATCTCATAGGGAGAAAGAGTTGTCTCCATCATGAG
>RZZX01000434.1 GCA_009929715.1 Bacteroidia bacterium | reverse complement strand
GCAATCCGGTTGCTGGTGACGGACATATATTCAAGAGACTCGATCTCCTTGCGCATTTCCAGCCGCCGACGTTCAGCAGGGTCTTCCGTGCGGGCAATCTGCCGGTCGAGATTTTCCCGATCCTGCAGGAAGGCGCCATATTCGGCCATGGCGCTGCGGGCAAGCGTTTCATAAGGATCGCGGGGGCTGTAATGTTTGGCCAGCGCCTGCCCGTAGCGACTGTGCGGGTTTCTGATTTCACCCTCGCGGTAATACCCCTGACGATCCATCTCTTCCTGACGAGCCATGCCGGCCCGCCGCGTCAGCTCCGCCTGGAACGCTTCCAGCCGCTCCTTCTGCGCCTGCATCTCTTTGGCCTGCGCAACCTGGCGGTCGGCCTGCTGCTTGTATTCTTCACGCCGCCGCTTTTCTTCCTCAAGCAGCCTGGCTTTCCTTTCCTGCTCTTCCCTGATCGCCGCCTGCCGCTGTTCTTCCTCCTCCCTGGCAGCTTGCAGCCGCTTTTCTTCCTCAAGAAGTGAAGCTTTCCTCTCCTGCTCTTCCCTGATCGCTTCCTGCCGCTGTTCTTCCTCTTCCTTGGCCACTTGTAGCCGTCTTTCTTCCTCTTCCCTGACAGCTTGCAGCCGCTGTTCCTCTTCGCGCTGCAGCGCCTGTTGCCTCTCCTCTTCCTCGCGAGCCAGCTCGGCCTGGCGCTCTTTCTGCTGCTCGGCGGCTTCCTTGACATGGGGCACGGTCTGCGGGTCGATGTCAGACAGCTTTTCCCTGACATCCTTCGCTTTCACGCCCTCGATCCGCCGTGCCAGGGAATGGACATCCCCGTTCCGGTCAACGATGCACCAGGCGCGGCTATCGCCCCGCGCCAGGATGTAGCCCCGTTCTTCAAGGGCTGCTGTAAAGGCTTCCGCGCTGTCCGTCTCTCTCCATAGCCTCGTTATCTCTTCTTTCAGGTCTTTCACGCTGACCCCGCTCTTTTGCCCCCTGAACGTCTCCCATGCTTTCGGGCGACGTTCAGG
>RZZX01000142.1 GCA_009929715.1 Bacteroidia bacterium | reverse complement strand
CTTTGCAGATATGTACGGTCTTGACGAGAAACTTGCACTGAAAATAGCTGCTGGTTTTGGCGGTGGCGTTGGCAGAATGCGCATGATGTGCGGATCTGTTTCAGGCATCGTAATGCTCGTAGGTTTGGAGGAAGGTCAGACAGAAGGTGCTGATCGTGAAGGCAAGTCCCATTGTTATAAGATTGTGCAGCAGTTGCTTGAAGAATCCAAACAGCAGAATGGTTCAATCATCTGTGCAGAGATTCTCGGATTGAACGGGCATGAGAAAGCAACAAACAGCTACGTCGCCTCTGAGCGAACTGCAGAATATTATAAGAGTCGTCCTTGTGTTGCTAAGGTTGAGAGTGCTGCAAGAATATTTGCAGAATATCTGGAAAAGAAACAATCTGAAGGATAAACTACAGAGCAGAGCTTTATACTCAAGATCAAGAACAGGCAGCAGGAGATCAGATTATAGCTGACTGGAAATCCTAGAATCGAAACTGATAACTTGATTCACGCTGAGCGTGACAAGCTTACTTATTATTATCTTTTATTGCACCTAGATTCTTTAGAAGAAGATCCGTTTATGATCTCAGCTAAATGAGAAAACAAACATCCCAGCTATCAGTGGCAGATAGTTGGGATGTTATTATTCTATTCTTTATCCTGAAGTGCACTCAGCGCTTCTGGGTAATCAGTCAGGAACTTATGGAATGGGCTGAAGACACGTTCAGAAATCCACCATTGTTGTTTTCCACCGTTGGTGGGATGATACGATTTGATTATAACTAATTTTTCCTCTGAATAGTACCACAGTTCGGGGCACTTCATCGCTTTTTTCCCATTATAGAGATAGGGGGTATCATATTTCCTCTCCACCTTCTTGTCAGCAAATAGCTGCTGGGTTAGGAAGTTGAACTGACTGTCATTGGCATCGCAGCATACTATGATATTAGGATGCAATATTTCTAACTCTTTACGCAGCAGATCTTTATCCTTTTCCATTGCAGCGGTTACCGCACTACTTGCTACATGCGAAACGCCGGCTTGCTTCTTGGCTTCAACCAATGCAATCGGACAACTATTCCACACTCTCAACACTTCCTCCTTATGTTTCACCACATATTCGTTATTGATTCGTCCTTCGTCTCCTGGCTGATCCATCTGAAGTCCATAGAAAATATTAGCAATATTCGGGAAAAAGCCTGTTTTCATTTTCTCACCAGTCAATGTCCAATTGCCCTTACCATTCTTTTGATCCACAAACCAACGACGAATATCGTCTCCGTAAGGTGTATTCTTGTCTTTAACCAAGAACATAACACGGCGAGATGATTTCTCCCATAACTCATCCACGAAGTCCTCTGCGTGATCGGGCATAATCAGTAATCCATCCCTGCAAAAGCCTTTTTTTTCTTCCTCTGTTGCATTGGACATCCATGGATTGAAAAGCTGTTCATCCAGCTGCTTGTTAAAATTAGCCATAGTGTGCTGTTTACTATTTGATTTGTAAAACTATTCCGTTAATTTTGGAAATTGATCTAGAAGCTTTGACATCAACGCATCAAGATTCTCATAAAAGTCCAGACTGCTATTTACAGGAACCATCACCTGTGTTGAATCCATTTGCACTGTCAGAACATTCAACCCTTCACAATAAACGACAGGAAAGACCAGTTCTCCGAAAGAGAAAGCCATGGTTCCGTGCTGCAGATATTCCTGCATTTCCTTCTTGAAATTACTCATTGACACGTCCCTCCAGATATGTGATCACTTTTCCTTGTCCTTTGGCATACTCAATCTCTCGTCTTGTGCTCTCACCTAAATAGCCACCAACATTGATGACATAGATCTCATCCGCCATGTCAATCTTACGGAGGTGCATATCATCGAGCATGTCCTTGATACCAGGATTCCAAACTTCTTCATCACCGGAATGACCGAAGAGTCCGACACTGATGACAATATTGCCTTCCAATGTCAGTCGTTTTTGAATTTCCAAGAACTCATCCTTGAACTTTGTACTACCACAAAGGGTAATGACTTTATATCTTCCTTGCATATGATTTTTCTTTCTGACTGCAAAATTACCCTTTTCCTTTGAGTAAAACGAAGAAAAGGTTTTATGAAGTCTAATTGTACACCATTTTCCTTTAAAATCATGCCTTTTATCAAAATAATAAGGTAAAAAACACAGAAAATCGAAAAATCTTAAAGCCTATGCCCGTAAATGACATACCTTTTATATAACTTTGCAACAAATAAAGTTTAAAGCTCACGAATATGGCATTGAATCAGACAAATAAACTTGTATGGATTGTTGAGAGCATCAACAGAGCGGGTAAGATTACTTTCGAGGATCTTAACCGCAAATGGATGGAAAACGTAGATCTAAGTGGAGGTGAAGAAATGCTAAAACGCACATTTCATAAATGGCGCGACAACATATACAACACATTTGGTTTAATGATTGATTGCGAGAAAGGTGGTCAGTATCGATACTATATAAGCAATACTAGTGTTCTGCACAATGGTAGTATTGAGAGTTGGCTTCTTAGTACCTACTCTGTCAGCAACTCTCTTATTGGTAGTAAATCTATCAAAGACAGAATAATCCTCGAAGATATTCCTTCAGGCATGAACTATCTGGACTCTGTCATAGATGCCATGAAGAAAGATAGACTCATTCATATTACCTATTATAACTATTGGCGAGGAGATACTCGTCAGCACTATATTATGCCTCTCTGTGTTAAACTATTCCGCCAGCGTTGGTACATGGTAGGTAAGACATGGTCAACTGGTTTTGTAACTATTTTCTGCCTTGACCGCATCAAAGATTTCCGATTATCATCTCACACCTTCGAATATCCTGACGATTTCGATCCCCAAGTATATTTCCAGGATTGTTTCGGAGTTATTGCCGGAATAGATACAAAGGTGGAACATGTTGTACTGAAAGTTTCTGCGGGGCAGTCCAACTACCTTCGTGATCTCCCACTACATATAACTCAAAATGAGAAGGAGCAACATGAGGATTACAGCATCTTTGAATTGGACATACGTCCAACGTTTGATTTTCAGCAGGAAATTCTATGGAATGGTGAGGATATGGAAGTTTTGAAACCAGAATGGCTTCGCAAAGAGATTGCTGGAAAGGTAAAAGGAATGTGGAACAGATATAAGGAGGACTGAGCTATGAGAAAAAACTATAAAGGTTTCGCATGGAGACTCGAAAACATCAAGTCTGTATGTAATGCACTTGTTAAAGATATTCTTGGTGACTACAGCACTTTCTGGACATTTCATGAAGATGAGGACTTTATGAAACTGACCGTCAGAGTTGTTGTTGATGAAAAGAAGTTCGGATATGTCAGAATGGGTGATTTCTTCTTCATCGATGATTGCATGTACGTCATTTCTGATGATGACCTATATAAAGACAGTCATAATGAAGACATCAAGGAACTTGCCTCAGATTTATTTGAAGTACCATATACCCGTAGTGAGAAATATCTTTCCCGTGTCATCTTTGCAGGTGTCAGGACACCGTATAAGGACAATCTGGATGACTGGGTTTACACAGGCGATATGGTCAATGCTAATGACGATATTATCAGTGGAGTAAGTGCTTTTCCTCCATACAATGATGAAGATGAAATCATCATGCCTGATAACTATGGTCTCATGCTCGATAACTGTATGTTCCCACTTCGTGACTGCAAAACTATCGAACGATTAGGAACTATCTATTTTGGATTGGACAGAGAGTCAACCACAGAAATCGACCTTGAAAGCTTTCTTAGTGGGCACGTACAACACAGTAGATTTGATGATGACTTTCTTCTGTGTGCCAAATATACACCATCATTTCAACAGGAAATGTGGAGATATTCAGCATTAGGAATACTTGGTATTGAAGAATATAATTGGAGAAGATAATCATGGAAAAATATTTATATACATATTTACGTGGACTGAGCAAATCAGATCTAGGTACATTTGGTGAAACTGTAGTGTTGGAGAAACTAAAGGAAATGGGCTTTGACATAGTTAATGCAAACACAATTCAAAGCAACTATGAGTCTATTGATCTCTTTTGCACAAATCCAAAGAATCACCAGACTATTGGTATTCAGGTGAAAACCAGTTTTGACACCAATATTCCAATAGGCATGAATCTGGAAAATTGTGTCAGAGAAAAGCTTGAGAAGAAAATCCTTGGTCCATGGGTATTTGTCCATATTGACAAAAACGGACACATACATTGCTATATCCTTACAAGAGAAGAAATGATTTCTCTGGCTCACGAAAGTAATGACTGGTATGTAAACAAATGGAAACCTTCATATAGAAAAACTCCTGTAAAGCTATCAAATGCCTGTGGACTTTATGTCAGATGGATTAATGGTGAAGGAGAAGAAGACAATGACAGACACTACGAATTCGTTAATCCATTGACAGAAAAGGCGGAAGACAGATGGGAAAAGATAGCAGATGCACTCAATCTACCATCTTTATATAGTAAACTAGAAGAATTCTCAGGAGTAGTCCATATTAAAGATTACTCACAGAAATATGTGGAACTTCAAAAACAATATTCTTGTATCGCTGAACACGTTTTCTTTGGAGGCTATTTTGAAGTCAATAACAAAAGGAGAATCTATCCAACAGATATAGAATTTTACTATCATGAGGAAGATGCTGATGGTCTGAAAGATCCTATTATGTATCACACTGATGAGCATGAAAAGAAGCATCTGGACTTTTATCCACTTAGTGGTTTGAACTTCCATATGTCAGGACTTGATGTTACGTTCGAGAACAAGAAGAAGAATTATCGAGCTTCATTCCTTATTCGCGAATACAAAGTATGCGATTTCAATGGCAAAGACTGGGTTGAGACCAAAGGCAATGAAAATCGTTCTACATATATTTACGAAGATATGCTAATGAACATTCCTCTGTCAGAAGGTATCAACATCAGATGGATTGACAGCCTATCAGAAAAGGAAGCAAGCTGGGAACCAGTTGTATCCTCTCGAATCAATGTAGCAAACTATGTAACAGATACAGAAGGAAATTACATCAAAGAGGAAATCGACAAGAATGCTTTCGACCACCTTCCTTTAGAAGAGCAAAAGAAATACTTCTCTTATTCCGGCAAGAAATTCAAGAGATGCAACCGAATGTGGAACTTTCATAAATAGAAATCATTATGAGCAAACATAGCATATATCTATCCCATCACCTGCAAACAGGATATACCGTCGTATATGAAGAACTGTGTAAGGCACTGGAGAAAAGTGGCGTAAATCACTACCTTCTACCCTATTCTAATGACATATGGGCAAGAGATTTTATGCCCGTACATGTAGGTGGAGGCGAATATCTAGGATACGTTTA
>RZZX01000433.1 GCA_009929715.1 Bacteroidia bacterium | reverse complement strand
CCCGTCCAGACCGCGAAAGCAAAACGAAGCAATTCGGAATAAAGCCTTGAAAGTTTAAACTTTCAAGGCTTTTTCTTTATCAAACCCCATACAGGTATCGACGAGATCCCTTCCGGAGTAATCAAGAATGCTCAAAAGCTCTTGGTTTTATTTAATTAGATGGATAACTAAATCCTAAAATCCACAAGCAAGATTTTTTCAGGTATATTTCGAAACCGATAGCCATCTGTCACAACAGATGGTTGGGTACACAACAACCTTTTTAGGAATCAGTCCGAAAACCGGATCAGTCCGAAAACCCTAGGGAGGTGTTCTGTTTAAACGACTGGTTGACTTCATATAAAAAGGGATTAGTCCGAAAATCCCATGAGCAAAATCTCCCTCAATCAAAGAGTCTATCTCGGTGAGTTAACTAAAAAACGGTTGAAATAGGTCTGATAGAGTACATGCGAGCTTAAAGGAATTCGATCTTGTATTTGTGTTGTTTTTTTGCAGTCTAAAAAATAGATTAACGTCAGTATTATAGGTAAATAGACGCCTTTCCCTAACAGAAACGTCCTTTTTTCTTCATGAAAGAATTTAGATTTGTTAGCGAGTGTTTTATCGTCCCACTATAGTGGGACGATTAGACCACTATAGTCGGACGATTGGACCACTATAGTGGGACGACTACCCCACTATAGTGGAACGATCTTTTTATCGCCAACTAAAAAAGTTTCTCCCGCTGGGCAGCTAAAAAATCTCTTAATGACCAAACAAACGTTTTTAGAGTCAAATTCAGAGGAGTAAAAATGATGTAAACTGGGGCGAGACTATTTAATATCCCCACTTGATTTTCGGACTGATCCCTTTTTAGTAACAAGAGCCAAGAAAACGACAACGTTTTCAGTAACGAATAATAAAATGAAACAACTTATTTACAATACTTCGGTAAATAATTGATTAACTATCTCAAAAACAATGAGTTGTATTAACAAGAGTTAGCATAAAAAGAATGGTCAAGTGACTGATTTTTA
>RZZX01000432.1 GCA_009929715.1 Bacteroidia bacterium | reverse complement strand
GTTGGAAACACGGGTAAGTCTACCGGTCCGCATTTACATTACGAGGTTATGGTACGTGGTAAATACGACAACCCTGCCAAGTATTACTTTATGGATCTAACACCCGAAGAATACGACAGGATGATTCAGATTGCAGAAAATCATGGTCAGGTAATGGATTAATAAAACAAAAATGGGACTTAAAAAAGATAAGGATGTCAAGATTTATTCTTCTATCAGCGAGGTAGCTCAGCTCTTTGGGGTAAATGAGTCTACGTTGCGTTTTTGGGAGAAGGAATTTGATATTATCAATCCCAGAAAGACTGCCAAAGGTACCCGCTTCTATACCAAGGAGGATATTGATGCCGTACGGCTGATCTACCACCTTGTAAAGGAAAGAGGACTCACCCTGGCAGGTGCCAAACAAAAACTGAAAGACAACAAAGATACAGTTATCCGGCAGGAAGATATTGTAAACAGACTTAAAGCCATACGCGAAGAGCTGAACAAATTAAAAGAGGCCTTTGATGCGCTTCAGCCCGGCAACGAATAAGCTGTAACAAAAATTGGAGACAATAAATTAGTACGTAAAGGCGAAAATAAGTACATTCGCATCCTATTTATAAAAAGCGACTAACATGGAAGTATCAGGAAAGATTATTGCTATTCTACCCATTCAAGGAGGAACCAGCAAAAGTGGAAATGAGTGGAAAAAGCAGGATTATATCTTGGAAACACATGATCAATACCCCAAGAAGATATGCTTTAACTTGTGGGGAGAGAAGATCGATCAGTATGCCATTCAATCCGGCGAGGAAGTTACCGTCTCTTTTGATATAGAAAGCAGGGAGTTTAATGGTAAATGGTATACCAATATCAACGGATGGAAAGTAGATCGTGCCGGTGCTGCACAGGCTATGCCTGCAGCCGGATACACCCCGGATAACTTTGCCACGGGTGCCGTACCTACCGCTCCCGACTTTGGACCGGTAAATCCGATTGATGATCTGCCTTTCTAAACAATAGGACATAAAGCGGGC
>RZZX01000431.1 GCA_009929715.1 Bacteroidia bacterium | reverse complement strand
TGTACCTTGTGTATCATGTGTTTCATGTATAGTATAGCAGAAGTTTGGGTATTGTCAACACTATATTTCATAACGTCAACACTATCTTTCATTTTAATAGTATGTGTTGTCTGTATACAGATGATACATATTTTATACCCAATTTGATTGAATATAGCAGGATATTATCACCCCCCCATCACGTTTACCATCACGTTTACCATCTCGGTTTCCCGATTATTCTGCGTTATAAGCCTGTTGTCATTTGTTAACATTTTTCCAGGGGTGCAGGTATAGCAGAAGTATAACAATATCCTGCAATGTTAGCCTTTTTAGGTTGTGCGGGGTGTGCTAATATTTCGTCATGCGTGGGGGGGGGGTCAAATAAAGAGGGGGGGGGAAGGGTTTCCCTTTGTTCGGGTGAAGGTATAAAGGGCCTCTATGGTTGCGCATTGTTCAAAAGCTTTTCATCTTCCAGGTATAAAAAACGACCCATAATTATTCATAATTCCGTTTTGCTTGGGTACTTTCTTTTTGTCTGCTACATTCCGCAAAAGTCTATGATCTGGTTCGTAATAGTTCGCAATTCCCTATTACTCAATACCAGGTAAAAGAGGGGTGTTGATCTATGGTCGCCCCCTCGCGTATATATGTAAGAATATTACCGCCCCTTTTTAGGGACTCAAAATATTAGATAGCTGCCATGAATAGCCTTTTATAGTGTCGAAAACTCCCTTTTTATAGTGTGGAATATCGTTCCCTGCCCCTGGTGCTGCAATCTATGCCCCCTTTTATAGAGTCCGGAAACCTCATATAGTGCAGCTGGCTTTTGCTAATATCTCGTCACTGATGATATATTCTCGTCATTGCTACCCCCCTTTTATGTACATTCTAGGCATTACCTCATAGCCTATATGTACTTCTTGTATACGCTTTATATACTCCCCTTGTACCTGTTCTATACCATCACCGCCCCCATCTCATGCCTGCAGCGTGAAGGTCCTGATCCTGTTCTATCCCCCCCCGTAAAAGTGTAAGCCC
>RZZX01000430.1 GCA_009929715.1 Bacteroidia bacterium | reverse complement strand
TGCAAAAACACAAACAAAAAAAGGAGATATAAAAATGATTAAACAAATCATTGGCGGTAAAACAGTAAAAACCGTTTACGCTGAAATGTCCGAAGCGGATTTAACAGGATTAACACCTCTTTTAGAGGGTAAACTCGAAACTTATGAGAAAAAGTTTGAGGGCGGTACAGCTACAACAGTTCCTGCGGTTATGAATTATATTCGTTTTTCCGTGGGTAAAAAGGTTTCTAAAAACGTGAGTATTAGCGGTTCCGTTACAGTTCCTCACATTGCACAAGGAAAGAGCTTTGCAGATTGTAAAGCTTTGGTGGTTGGTGCTTTTGATTCAAGTTTTGATAGTGACCAAAAGTGCGAATATTCTAACCTTATTGGTTCAAATAGTGAGGTAGCGTAATGGCAAAGACATTAATTATTAATACTTTGGGAGCGACCACAAAATCTTTTTCACTTCCTGCGGATGATACGGCAGCGAGTGCTTTTTGTGCGGGTGTTTTGGTTGGTGAGTACGAGGGATATGTTAAACAAGGTGAAGTCGGTACTGATTCAGGTATCACTGCTTACAATGATGTACGTGTACAAATTTCAAGTGACACAGGTTCAAAAACATATATCGGCTTTGCTGGTAAAGTTGGCGCAACGGATGTTGAAATCCAAAACGCTTTAATCGGTAAAACCGTAAACGGCGTAAAAGCTGATAAGGTTTTCGTATCTATGAGAGAAGTTAAAGTAGGCGCTTAATGAATTTCGTTGAATGGTTGTCTTTTGCTTTCGCTGTTCTTGTTCAGCTTGTAATTGTTGTTTCTATTGTCTCTACTCTTAGAGAACGAGTAAAACGTTTAGAGTTCGATAATTTGAACCTATGGGCTAAGCAAGATGAAGCAAGAGAAAAACATGAAATGATTGTTATGATTAACGCTAAGCTTGATATGCTTATTGCTCAAATTGCTCAAAAATCAGGCTAGGGGCTTAACCGCCTCTAACCTCTTAAAAACATCAAAATAATTAAAATCTCTCAAAATAAC
>RZZX01000429.1 GCA_009929715.1 Bacteroidia bacterium | reverse complement strand
CCCGACAATCAATTCGATTATGGCATCGAGTTAACTCTTTACCAAGAGGATAAGTCTGATCCGAAAGAGCTGAACGACAACCTTTATCCCGGAATAGGAGGAATACAAATTGTTCCTAAAAAAGATGGATGGGAGACCAAAGGATACCATACAGATAAAGACTGGCTTACAGGCAACGCATCGCGTAATCCGGTTATACAGGAAGAGCTGAACCATGTTATTGTATGGATACAGAAACGAAGGGTAAGAATATACCATCAGGGGGCCAAAGTGCTGGATGCCCCTACAAACATTTATCCCGAAACCAAATTCGACAGACTTCGTTTTTCGGGATGGGACAGACATAGCAGCCCGTATGTAAGTAACCTTAAAATCACAACGGCTGCTTCGGATACCCGCAGTAAACTAATAACCGAAGGGAAACTGGTAACCTACGGAATCACTTTTGATGTTAACAAAGCAGACATAAAACCCGAGTCCTACGGCACGCTGAAAAGTATTGCTGATGTATTGAAAGAGAATCCGGATATCAAAATCAAGATTGAAGGTCACACAGACAGTGATGGCGATGCCGCAGCCAACCTCGAATTATCCAAACTTAGAGCCGATGCAGTTAAAAAGCAACTATCAACCGGTTTTGGTATTGAAACCGCCCGTATGCAAACGGCCGGTGCCGGCGAAAACATTCCTATCTCGCCAAACGACACTCCGGCCAATAAAGCTACTAACAGAAGGGTGGAAATTACAAAACTGTGATAGCAAGCTACGCCAACCTGTTTGTCGGTTCGGCATTATTTAGTATTTTTACACCAGATTCGGGAAAGTTCTTGTTCTAAGGCTTTCCCGAACTTTTTAGCCATTAGCTATTTTTTTACTAATAATAAAAACACAAACAATTTATGTTGAGACTTACTAAAACAGGTATGCTGTTTTTGTGTAGCATCGCTACCTTGTTATCTTGTCAGGAAAGACAAGTGGTAAAAGCTGATTATCAAGTCATCCCTATGCCCAGGGAGATAGTGGC
>RZZX01000141.1 GCA_009929715.1 Bacteroidia bacterium | reverse complement strand
TGAAGAGAGCGGCATATGGTTTTAGAAACGAACGATATTTTGAACTAAGGCTATATGCTCTTCATGATTGTCGTATCACTCGAAATGTCGGATGAACCAGAATTATTACTTAAATGGTCCTACTAGCTATATTCAATCTTGGCTTCTAAAGAAAATAAATACAATTAACAATGAGACGGTCGATTTTGACTATATGCAAATAGAAAAACCATTGCATTACGAATCAGGCAGTATGACTCAAACAGATGCCATATTGTTAAATCATGATAGTTTATCATCGGAAAACCCTAAAAGAGACATTGTAAGTTCCGGTACGGACTTAGATCCGGATGAACCTAATTATTATTTGATAAATACGATTAGCTCGGCTTATATTAATCAAATAAAAACAGATTTAGAGATTGTTACTTTTAAAAGAGGAGTTACCATAAATGGCTATTTAATAAAACATCTATTGAATGCCATTGAAATAAGGGATTTAAATGGAGATATGGTTAAAAAGATAGTTTTTAATTACACTTACACAAGCCCTAATAAAAATAGAAATCCTTATGATCAGACAATGCCTTTGAGAGCACCTTATCACGTGCTTTTGACCTCTGTGTCTATTGGAAATAATTATCAAACAAACAATGAAGTTTATACATTGGAATATAATATACCACGGTCAATGCAAGGAGCCGGTCCCGACCAATGGGGGTATTATAAAAGCAGTCTTCTGAATTACCAATATGATCAAGCAGATTTAGATTGTTTTAAGCATCCTATATTTTTGACTTCTCCTGTGCATAGTGAGTTGGGGTATGAAACGCTAAGACTCAAAGAACAACAACTAATTTGGTTTAAGTCACAACCGAATATTAATTTCCCACCTATGTTCAATAGCGTTTTAAAGAGTGAAGAAAATATTACTAATATCACTAATTTTTCTTTTCAACTGGCTAATCGCACTCCTGATGATAGTTCAAAGTCATTCATTCTTACCAAGATAAATAATCCATTGGGAGGATATGCTAAATATGATTATGAACCTAATCAGTGCATTGTAAGAAGGGCAAAAAAGGATGGCACTTACTATTATAATCTAGAAAATGGTGCCGGGCTTAGAGTTGCAAATATTGTCTCTAAATCGAATACAAATGCTCCTGCTATCACTACAAGGTTTTATTATAAAAATCCTGTAACCAAAGGCAATATAGAACATTATAATTTATTACGTTTCTTTTCGGGGTTTCATTATAATTTTGACTTCAGAGATTACGAAGAATCACAGTCTACATCTCCTCCTGATACCTTGCATGTTTATGATTTTGATAATGTAAGAGTTTCTCGAACGTTTTTCAGTACTCCTGATGTAGAAAAGTTTAGTGAAGCATCTCAAGTTATGTATCAAGAAGTGACTAGGCTCGAAATCAACGAACAAGGCATACCTATTGGGAAAGTAGTCAGTCAATACAATACTCCTCGTCTCTATTATTCAATCTATAACTTTAATAAATTTTACGGAGCCGCACCTTGTTATTTTGGATTAATATATGAGCTTCCAAAGAGGAAACGAATTATGCCTGATGATTTTGACGGCCATCTCTATTTGTCAGATTACAGCATTAATAGAAATGCTGAGTTGCTGAATAGGACATATTATGATTCGCACGATAAAATTGTTAGAACAGAAAAATATGATTATTTAGATATAGATAAAGATCAATGCGAAGAAGGTTATAAAACCAAGCAGTTATCTACATTTCCTACTTCCTTACCCTTTGATATGTTTCGCAAAACAAAAGTTGACCCTAAAAAGATTGAGATGCCGATGTTTGAATATGGACAATCTAGGACTAATTTAGGGTATTCAGCATTAGCTAAAAAAGAAATCATTGATATAACACCTAAAGGAACAGTTCAGACTTTGGAAAAATACAATTATGATGATTTGGGGCGTTTGAAAACGACTATAACTAGCACGAACAATGCATTGCCTTGTATTAGTGAGTCTATCTATCCGATGGCTAATACAGAACTTTATAACAAAAACATGCATTCTACCATTGTTGAACAAATAACTAAAAATAATGGTAGAGAAACTTTGCATTTAAGGAATAATTATGCTGATACGGGCGTATGGCCTTTGAGTACGGATATTTCTTTAGATGGTAAAGACTTTGTGACTAATGCAACTTATAAATTCGATATAAAAGGTAATATCATAGAATACACTACAAAAGATGGTTCTATAGTATCGTATGTATGGAGTTATAATTATAAATATCCTATTGCAGAGATAAAAGGGGCTATGTATTCACAGATAGAAACTGCCATAAAAACAGAATTTGGAGTATCTAGTGTTGATGAATTGTCTCAAATGTTAAATCCTGATGTTGCAAAATTGCAGAAAATGCGTTTTAATAAGAATCTGCAAAACGCTTATGTTACTACTTTCGTTTATAAACCATTAATTGGAGTAGTTTTGAAGACTGATCCTTTAGGTGTGGTCACTACATATGATTATGATAATTATGGGCGTCTTAAGTCTATTAAAGATTCTAAAGGAAAGGTTATTAAATCAAATAACTACCATTATCAAAATGAAAAATAATATCATCATGAAGAAATACCTATTTTTCTTGCTTTTTTTGTTTCCATTGATGTTTTTTGAAACATCTTTTGGTCAGAATCTCTCTTCACCCATTGTCATGGGGAGTTATAATAAATCGTTTACCTATTCTGATTCACGGGATGTTTCATATTCAAGTGATCATTATGGTTTACCTGTAAATGATAATCTTTATAAGTTTTCGTTAGAAGATTTGGCTACTATTGCTGTAACAAGTTCAACGGAAGATCTACCGGGCGTTTGTATTTACTTATTGGATTCTTCTGGAAATCAATTGGCTTTCTCTAGTAAAGATGGGGGGCGTCCTGGGAAAGGTATATCTATAAAAAAAGAATTAAATCCAGGAGAATATTATCTTGTAGCCGAAGCTAGATCTGAACAAGGAGTTATTGATATAAAAGTTGTTGGTACAATTATCGATAATTTAATAAATCTAAATGAGAGAAATAATTCTTTCACTTTTGAAGATACTCAAAATACAGCTAATTATGCAAATTGGTACAATGGCCGTTACACCAATGATGTCTATTACAAACTGACCCTCACCGAACCGATGGACATCACCGTTTCTCATTGTGGTTCTGTTGTTTCTGAAACTGTGGTCTATCTGTTGAATGAGTCGAAGAGCCTGCTTTGTTCGAACGACAACTCGGGTCAGTCCGGTTGTGGAAACCCCAAGCAAGCTTATCTTACACAAAACAATTTGCCTCGAGGCACCTATTACATTGTTTCGGAAGGCTACACTCAGAACGGGGTCATTAAAACCACGATATCCGGTAAATTGCATCCCGAATATGGTTCTGCCGATCAGAATTACATCCTTACTCGCACCTATATGGATGAATCAGGTAAGAACTATCTGGATCAGATTCAGTACTACGACGGTTTGGGTCGCCCCAATGAACTTGTTCAGAAAGGTATAACCCCTCAACGGAATGATTTGGTGACTTTGCAGGAATACGACGGCTACAATCGTGAATCGAGCATTTGGTTACCGGGTGTTGCCGCTAGCAACAATGGTGTTTTTGTTTCCCCCGAGGATGTAAAATCCATGGCGGTTCAAAGCAATAAGGATGCCAAACCCTATTCATTTCCTGTTTATGAGGCCTCACCTTTAAACAGAATCATAAAGAAAATCGGTGCCGGCAATGATTGGCAAGCCAACAGCATCGGAGTCTCGACCAACTACCTCACCAATACGGCTGCAAGTAATGCCAACTTCACACTCTCTGACTATCTGGCTTGCCGCATGTATACCGTGTCGGATACCAGAAACGTGGACAGTCTGTCGTGCTTGGGCAACTATGCCCCCTGCGAACTCTATGTGACTGAAGTGATTGACGAGAATGGCAATAAATCTTACGAGTTCAAAGACAAACTCGGTCAGGTGCTCCTCAATCGGGTCATCAACGACAATCAGCTTTACGACACGTACTACGTTTATGACAGTTACGGCAATCGGCGTGCCGTGCTTCCACCCAAAGCATCTGCTGCACTGACTTCGGGAAGTTGGACGGGAGATACTCAAGAACTCAAAGACTATGCCTACTTGTACAAGTACGATAATCGCAACCGCTGCATTGCCAAACGCATCCCTGGTACGGATTGGGTCAACATCGTGTGCGATCGTGGCGATCGCCCTGTTTTCTCTCAAACGGGTGCTCAACGGGATCGAAACGAATGGTCTTTTGCCATCCCCGATATTCTTGGTCGTGTGGCAGTTACTGGCACTTGCACCATTGCAGATGATACTCCTATTAGTAGTGAGAGATTCAAAAACAGCGTAGTGAAAGCCGAACGCACACCTTCTGGTGCATATAAGGGTTATACCATCTGGTCGAACGACAACCCTTTGGCTTTGAGAGAATGCAAGATTTATACCGTCAATTACTATGACGACTATAGTTTTATGGGTAAGTACGATGTTCCCGACTCTACCCGAGTGGATTTCGGATATGAAAACCTTCCCGCTTTTGGTCAACGTTATATGTCGAGCGCCAAAGGATTGCTCACGGGTACTGTTACCGCACAACTCAACAGTGCATCAACCATGAGCTACGATTATACCGTGAAGTTTTACGACGAACGCTCCCGCTTGGTTCAAGAAAAGAGCACGAACCATCTGGGTGGTTTTGATAAAACCTACTTTGCTTATAACTTTGTGGATAAACCAATCAAAATGCAACATATTCATTCCGCTAACGGCAAACCTACTCAAACGGAACTTTATTCCTATGAGTATGACCATGCAGGACGTCTTTTAAAGACCAAGCATCAACTCAATGGCGGAACTGAAACCTTGTTGGCCAGCAATAGCTACGATGAGCTCGGGCGGCTTCAATCCAACCAACGCAACGGGCAAGCCAAGCTTAAAACCAATTATACGTATAACATCCGTTCGTGGATGAAAACAATCTCTAATCCGCTCTTTAATGAAACCCTTTATTACCAAGATGCACCCTCTACCTCTCTTGCCGGATATAAGGCCAACTATAACGGCAATATCTCCGCAATGAGTTGGTCTGTAACCAATGCTGCTAATCAGCAAGAGGCTCCTCGCAGCTACTGTTTCGGCTATGACAACCTGTCTCGTTTGACTCATGCAGGGTACATTGAAACGAACAAGCCTACAGCTAACTTCTCAACCTCTTATGCGTATGATTCTCATGGCAACATCACTACTCTTAAACGTTTCGGACGTACGGGCGTCAGTTCTTATAATACCATTGATGATTTAACGTTGAGCTATCAAGGCAATCAATTGATAAAAGTGGAGGACGCTGCTCCGACCTTTGCAGTCTCCGAATCGACCGACTTTAAAAAC
>RZZX01000428.1 GCA_009929715.1 Bacteroidia bacterium | reverse complement strand
ATACATTATGTTGACGGCGGACTTTTTCATAATTTCCCGGTGTCTATCATCAGAGGAGAATGTGATAAAATTATCGGAGTAAATGTTACGCCGCTTATACCTCAGAAATACAAACAGACCCTGATGCATATAGCCGAGAGGTCTTATCATTATATGTTTCGTGCCAATACGCTGGAAGATCGGATAATGTGCGATGTTCTGATTGAGGCCGAAGAATTTGGACAATTTAAAACCTTTGATCTGGAAAATGTAGATCTTATTTCGGGCGTTGGCTATACAGCAGCGGTAAAGGCCTTTGAAAAGGTAATAAATGAAAACAAACATGAAACGCTGGTTCGGGCTCTTTCTGCCAGGAAAAAAGAATTACAAACAGATTAAAGTGTTTTTAATAAAGGTTTCGGTGTAATACAATTATAAAACTGTAATTATGAAACAACAAGATAAACCAATTATCTATCAGGTTATACCCCGGCTATTTGGCAACATGAATGATAGATGTGTAAAAAATGGCAGTCTTGCTGAGAATGGCTCAGGCAAATTCTCATCGTTTACACATACTGCCCTAAAATCCATTAAAGAGCTGGGAGTAACCCATATATGGTATACCGGAATTATAGAACATGCTACTAAGACCGATTATTCTGCTTATAATATTCGTCGAGATCATACTGCCATTGTAAAAGGGAAAGCCGGATCACCCTATGCTATAAAAGACTATTACGATGTTGATCCGGATCTGGCAGATGATGTTCCAAACCGCATGGCCGAATTTGAGGCCCTTATCGAAAGGACACATAAGGCAGGATTGAAAGTCATCATTGACTTTGTGCCGAACCATGTTTCACGTCAGTATCATTCGGATGCGAAGGAGTCATTCATTGTAGATCTGGGACAGACCGATAATACGTCGAAGGCTTTTAGTCCCGGTAATAATTTCTATTATCTACCCGGACAAACCCTCCAATTCCACTTCGGAGCCAAGCAAGAGGACTTTGAATACAGTGAATTTCCTGCCAAGGTTACTGG
>RZZX01000427.1 GCA_009929715.1 Bacteroidia bacterium | reverse complement strand
AGTGCTGAACCTGCTTTAAACCATTCTATTTGCATTTCATTATAAGTATGAACTACTTCAAAGGATTCTTGTGTACCATCTGCGTGATAAAGGATGGCTGTTAGATTCTTATTAGGAGCAAACGAGCGCAAGCCTACAATTGAAATATGATCGTTTTCTCTTATTTTATCGTAATCCGACTTATTGTTAAACGTTACTGCCAGCATACCTTGTTTCTTTAAATTGGTTTCATGGATGCGGGCAAACGATTTTGCCAAAATTACTTTCACATTCAAGAAACGAGGCTCCATTGCAGCGTGTTCTCTGGAAGAACCTTCTCCATAATTTTCTTCAGCAACAACAATGGATGATATTCCTTTGGCTTTGTATTGCTTGGCAACGGATGACACAGCTTCGTATCCACCGTTAAGCTGATTCAAGACTGCATTTGTCTTTCCGTTAAAAGCGTTGACAGCTCCCATTAACATATTATCGGAAATATTCTCTAAATGACCTCTGAAGCGTAACCAGGGACCAGCCATCGAAATATGGTCTGTTGTACATTTTCCTTCAGCTTTAATGAGTAGCGGCATTTCCAACAGATCGTTTCCGTCCCAGGAAGCAAAAGGTTTAAGAACTTGCAGACGGGCAGATTCAGGATTGATCTTAATCTCAGTTTTCTTTTCTCCCGGAGCTATATAACCATTATCTTCTACAGCAAAGCCATTGGGCGGAAAGTCGGTACCCTTGGGTTCCTGAAGCATAATTTGTTCGCCGGCCTCATTTACGAGAGTATCTGTAAGCGGATTGAAACAGAGATCTCCTGCAATAGTTAAAGCCATTGTAAGTTCCGGGGAAGCTACAAACGCATGCGTATTCGGATTTCCATCAGCTCTTTTGGCAAAATTCCGGTTAAATGAAGTTACTATCGAGTTCTTCCGTGTGTTGTCGTCTGTATGTCTTTTCCATTGACCGATACATGGTCCACAGGCATTAGCCATTATTACAGCACCTATATTCTCGAATGAAGCTAAAAGCCCGTCTCTGTC
>RZZX01000426.1 GCA_009929715.1 Bacteroidia bacterium | reverse complement strand
CTGTTGGAATGGTATTGAAATCCACGCTGGTCAGGATGTTCTGCCAACAGAACAACCTTCAATTGATTGAACTTAATTTTAAGCAATCCCAAACATTGCATTCCCTGTTTGCATCCAATGACCCTATTAAGATCATCCAATCTTTGGAAATCTTGGAGAACGTGAAGATCGACATGGAAAGGGCAGTTCTTTTTCTGGACGAGATTCAAGCCAATCCTGCCGCAATCCTTTCATTGCGGTACTTCTTTGAGAAAGTTCCCCAGCTTGCAGTTATTGCAGCCGGAGCAGTTCATCGGACAACATCTCCTGTACAGCCAGCCGGGGTACATGAACCCCGAGCTCTATTATTGGACAAGGGAAAAAGCCCAATCCAATGCAGAAATTGATTTTCTGACTCAACAAGGCAATACCTTCCTGCCCATTGAAGTGAAATCCGGAAAAACTGGAACCTTGAAGTCTCTTCACGTGTTCATGGAAACAAAGCAACGTTCCCTAGCGCTACGATTCTCCACACACACCCCTGCAGTTGAGACGGTGACATCTTCCCTGCCGAAGTCAGAATACCAGTATACACTGGTCACTCTGCCTCTCTATCTAGAGGGACAAACCAGGAGATTGATGAAAACAATGCAGGACAAGGGCTAGAAGTACAAACAGGGCACAGGCCGGCAGAAAGATCACGTGATATACGCTTAACATGCGTATTGTTGGGTATCAACAGGAGATTTCTTCTCCTGTAGCTGACAATGCAACTCTCTTGTATCCTTTCTTATCTTGTGGATGTGGTTCAACTCCAATGATGGTGATTTCTTGTTTCCCCGGGCCATATACCCAAAATATCCGACTAGCTCTACTCGTCTTATTCTCCAAGTAAGACTCCCATACCTTCATCCCAAACCGACGACTTAATGCTTCGATTTCGTGGCTTTGAAGCCCAGGATGCCTTGGATTGCTTGAAAGAAGAAGCATCGCTTTCCCCATCTTTTTATAGAGGAGCTCTTCTTGCAAGGTAAGAACATCTTCCTTATG
>RZZX01000029.1 GCA_009929715.1 Bacteroidia bacterium | reverse complement strand
TCTAATACTATGAAAAACACAGTGCAAAGGTACGGACTTTGGCGAGACTAGCAAATTATCCAATAAAAAAAGCATGTTTAATAACACGTTTTAAGATTTGGCTTCCGTTTGTTAATGAAACCCGTCGTTTCTTTAAGACTCCACAACATTTCTTGTGACGACAGTTTTTTGCATTCCGTTGATACTCTATTTGAAATCTCTTATCTTTGTTCCGATATTGGTATTATTAAAAAGATAAATAAGGATTAACGTGAGCGAAGATATTGTATTGACCCCGATGATGAAGCAGTTTCTTGACTTGAAAGCGAAGCACCCAGATGCGGTGATGCTTTTTCGTTGTGGCGACTTTTATGAAACTTATTCGACCGATGCGGTGATTGCTTCGGAAATATTAGGTATAACGCTGACTAAACGTGCCAACGGCAAGGAGAAGACGGTTGAGATGGCGGGCTTTCCTTATCATGCGCTCGATACGTATCTGCCTAAATTGGTGCGTGCTGGTAAGCGGGTAGCTATCTGTGATCAGTTGGAGGACCCGAAAGCAACTAAGAAGTTGGTCAAGCGAGGCATCACGGAGTTGGTTACGCCAGGAGTTTCTATCAATGATAACATTCTGAATTATAAAGAGAATAACTTTTTGGCGGCTGTTCATTTCGGTAAATCGGCCTGTGGGGTGGCTTTTCTGGACATCTCTACCGGTGAGTTTCTGACTGCCGAGGGGCCGTTCGATTATGTGGATAAGTTGCTCAATAATTTTGCCCCGAAGGAGGTGCTCTTTGAACGGGGAAAGCGCTTGATGTTTGAGGGAAACTTCGGCTCGAAGTTTTTCACTTTCGAACTAGACGATTGGGTGTTTACCGAGACGACAGCACGTGAACGGCTCTTAAAGCAGTTTGAAACGAAGAATCTTAAAGGATTTGGTGTGGAGCATCTGACTAATGGGATTGTGGCATCGGGAGCGGTGTTACAATACCTCATAATGACGCAGCATACGCAGGTGGGGCATATCACGGCATTGGCACGCATTGAGGAGGATAAATATGTTCGGCTCGATAAGTTCACGGTGCGTAGCTTGGAGCTGATTGGAAGCATGAATGATGGTGGAAGTAGCTTGATTAGTGTGATAGACCGTACCATTAGCCCCATGGGGGGACGTCTATTGAAACGTTGGATGGTTTTTCCATTGAAGGATGAGAAACCGATTAACGATCGGCTCAACGTGGTAGAGTATTTTTTTCGTGAGCCGGCGTTTAAGGAGCTTATTGAGGAGCAGTTGCATCTGATCGGCGATTTGGAGCGTATTGTTTCGAAGGTGGCCGTTGGGCGTGTGTCGCCTCGTGAGGTCGTGCAGTTGAAGGTGGCGTTACAAGCCATTGAACCAATCAAAGAGGCGTGCTTGAAGGCCGATGATGCGAGTTTGAATCGTATCGGTGAGCAGTTGAATTTGTGTTTGTCTATCCGCGACCGCGTTGAGCGGGAGGTTAACAATGATCCCCCTTTGTTGATTAATAAGGGAGGGGTGATAAAGAATGGGATCAATGCCGATTTGGATGAGTTGCGCCGGATCTCCTATTCAGGTAAGGATTATTTGCTTAAAATCCAACAGCGGGAGAGTGAAGAAACGGGCATTCCGAGTTTGAAGGTGGCTTACAATAATGTGTTTGGTTATTACATTGAGGTACGTAACTTGCATAAGGATAAAGTACCCAAAGAGTGGATTCGTAAACAGACGTTGGTCAACGCTGAGCGGTACATCACGCAGGAACTGAAGGAGTATGAGGATAAGATTTTAGGGGCTGAGGACAAGATTCTAGCCTTGGAAACGCGCCTGTATACAGAGTTGGTACAGGCGTTGATTGAGTTTATCCCAGCCATTCAGATTAATGCTACGCAGATTGCGCGCCTCGATTGTTTACTGTCGTTTGCTATTATCGCTCGTGAAAACAACTATATCCGTCCGGTTATTGAAGAGAGCGATGTGCTCGATATTCGTCAGGGGCGTCATCCGGTCATTGAGAAGCAGTTGCCTATCGGTGAGAAGTACATTGCCAATGATGTGATGTTGGACAGTACGACGCAACAAATTATCATTATTACGGGTCCGAACATGGCAGGTAAGTCGGCTTTGCTTCGTCAGACAGCCCTTATTACACTAATGGCTCAAATCGGTTCGTTTGTCCCAGCCGAACGTGCACACATCGGCCTAGTCGATAAAATCTTTACCCGTGTGGGAGCCAGTGATAATATCTCGGTAGGGGAGTCTACTTTTATGGTAGAGATGAATGAGGCTGCCGATATTTTGAATAACATCTCTAACCGCAGCTTAATTCTTTTCGATGAGTTGGGGCGTGGTACGTCCACTTACGACGGGATCTCTATTGCTTGGGCCATTGTGGAGTATATCCATGAGCACCCGAAGGCGAAAGCACGGACACTTTTTGCGACGCACTACCACGAACTCAATGAGATGGAGAAGAGCTTTAAGCGCATCAAGAATTATAATGTTTCGGTGAAAGAGATTGATAATAAAGTGCTCTTTTTGCGGAAGTTAGAGCGTGGTGGCAGTGAACACTCGTTTGGTATTCATGTAGCCAAGATGGCGGGAATGCCTAAGAGCATTGTGAAGCGTTCGAATGAGATTTTAAAGCAGTTGGAAGTAGATAACCGTCAGCAGGGCATTGGGAATAAGCCGTTGGGTGAGGTGACCGAACAGCGTGGTGGAATGCAACTCAGCTTCTTCCAGTTAGAAGATCCGGTGCTTTGCCAGATTCGTGATGAAATTCTTACGCTTGATGTAAATAACCTGACTCCCTTGGAGGCGTTAAATAAACTGAACGAGATCAAGAAGATTGTGCGTGGACGATAAGGTTTCGTCCATCTATTCACTTCGGGGAGTTCTATCGTTATAAAAAAGAGTGGCTACAAGTTTTTGGTAGCCACTCTTTTTTGTGGGGGTTAACGCTTAGCGTTTATGCTTAATGGCTTTTTCTCTGCCGTAGAAAAACATGAAATAGACGCCAATGAGAACAAATGGAACGCTTAACCACTGACCCATATTTAACATCATTCCCTCTTCAAAAGCTTCTTGGTTCTCTTTCAAGAACTCGATGAAGAAACGGAAAACAAAAATGTAGCTTAAGCAGAGTCCGAAGAAGAAACCACGGTGCAGCTTTTTGCTGTATTTTTTATAGAGGTAAATCATGATGAAGAAGAGGATAAAGTAGGCAATGGCTTCGTAAAGCTGTCCTGGGTGACGGGGGAGCATATCTACTCGTTCGAACACAAAAGCCCAAGGTACATCAGTTGGCTTGCCGATAATCTCAGAGTTCATCAAGTTGGCTAAGCGGATAAATCCCGCTGTAATAGGGGTTGCTACGGCTATCATATCGACCACATCGAGGTAATGCATCTTGGTTTTCCGACAGTAGAGCCAGAGGGCGATGATAAGACCTAGCGTACCGCCATGACTGGCCAATCCTTCGTAACCGGTGAATTTCCAACCACCTTCCGGTAGGAACTTAATCGGTAAGATCATTTCCCAGAAGTGTGATAGGTAGTAGTCTGGGGCATAGAATAGGCAATGGCCTAAACGGGCACCAATCAAAATACCTAAGAAGCAATAAAAGAACAGCGGTTCAAAAACCTTTTCATCTATTTTTTTATCTTTATATTGGTACTGAACCATCATATAAGCAAGGAAAATGCCAACGGCCCACAGTAGACCATAATAACGGATAGAGATACCGAAAAGATTAATCAGTTCCGGATTAGGATTCCAATGGATGTAAAGTAACAGGCTGTTCATGGGTGATATGAATTAAAGTTTATACATTAAAACGGAAATGCATGATGTCGCCATCGTGTACGATATACTCTTTACCTTCTACGCTTAACTTGCCAGCTTCTTTGATAGCGGCTTCGGAACCGTATTGGATAAAGTCTTCGTACTTAATAACTTCGGCACGGATAAAGCCTTTCTCAAAGTCCGTATGAATCACACCGGCACATTGCGGAGCTTTCCAACCTTTTTCGTAGGTCCAAGCACGTACCTCTTGTACACCAGCAGTGAAGTAAGTTTCGAGGTTCAGCAATTTATAGGCCGATTTGATGAGGCGATTTACCCCCGACTCTTCCAAGCCTACTTCTCCTAAAAAGAGTTGACGGTCTTCGTATGTCTCTAATTCGGCTATTTCTGATTCTGTTTTGGCGGCAACCACAAGAATTTCAGCCTCTTCATCTTTCACCGCTTCGCGCACCATATCGACGTATTTATTGCCACTTACCGCACTAGCTTCGTCGACGTTGCAGACGTACATCACCGGTTTTGATGTGAGTAAAAAGAGTTCTTGAGCAATTTTTTGGTCGTCTTTGGTTTCGAAAGTGACTGTACGGGCCGATTTGCCTTGCAAAAGAGCCTCCTTGTATTGCACCAACACATCGTAAGTCTGTTTGGCCACCTTATCACCACCCGTCTGTGCTTGCTTTTGCACCTTTTGGATGCGGTTGTCGATGGTTTCGAGGTCTTTCAACTGCAATTCATAGTCGATAATCTCTTTATCGCGAATGGGATCTACACTGCCATCTACGTGGGTTACATTGTCATCATCAAAGCAACGAAGCACGTGGATGATGGCATTCGTCTCACGAATATTAGCCAAGAATTTATTTCCTAACCCCTCGCCTTTGCTAGCTCCTTTAACGAGTCCCGCAATATCCACAATCTCTACTGTAGTAGGAAGGATGCGTTGCGGATTAACCAATTCGGCTAGTTTATTTAGACGTTCATCGGGCACTGTAATAACGCCGACATTGGGCTCAATCGTGCAAAAAGGGAAATTAGCCGATTGCGCTTTTGCATTCGACAGACAGTTGAAGAGTGTAGACTTGCCCACATTTGGAAGTCCTACAATACCACATTGTAAAGCCATAAAATATGTATATATTGTTTAATATCAATAATTCTCCGGCAAAGATAATTATTTTTAGGGGAGTGATGCGCTTATTGTGCTATGAATTTACGATAGGAGTTTGTGAGAAGCCTTACTTCCAGTAAGAACGTGCTTTTTTTGTGCGATTGTTGGGGGAAATTAAAAAGGGAATGCATCCTTTAGAAGCATTCCCTTTATTATAAAAATAGAGGCAAATAATCACTTCTGATTTGCTGCCTCAGTTTTTTGAGAATTGTTTGCTATTTTAGCTTTTTTAGAGTGTTTCTGGACCTTTTTTCCTTTTCCAGTGCACTCTGTCTTTCCAGTACACTCTGTCTTTCCTGTGCTCTTTACTTTTCCTGTGCTCTCTGCTTTTCCAGCATTTTTTGCGTTTTCAGCACATCTTGCTTTTTCAGCGTACTGCACTTTTTCTTTTTTCACATCTTTTTTGGCAGGAGTTTGAGCGTCAACGCCTGTTGTAGCAAAAATCATAGCAGCAAAGAATGCTGCGCTTAATAAAATCTTTCTCATAACTTTTTTCATTTTAAAATGTGACATCTATTCTTTGTTGCCCCAAATTCTTTCGGGAAGAGCAAAAGTAACTGATTATTAGTTAATATTTAGACTATATTTATAAAATTATTCGATTTTCATTCGTTTTTGAGAAGAGATTTAAAGGAGGTACTCAAGATGTACGGTGAAAAGAGTGCATCCCACTGGTTATATCTTCTCGTGCCCTCTTAGTCCGAAAACTTTTCCGCTCATCTCTTGAACAGCCACTTTCCATACCTTCACATTTCTGACCGCAGGGTCGGAATAACCAAACTCATTATCGGTATAATGCCTCATGATGAGGTCGAGGTAGCGGCGTTTATCTTCCAGATCCTCTACAAACTCCACCTCTCCCCGACACATGACGCTGGCCGATCGCATGCTGTAGCTACAAGCCATTTGCGGACTTTGGTAAGTCAGTTCGTGACCGGCGCAGAAGGTCACACACACGCGACTGTTTTTAGCCAACATGCCTAGTTTGCCCCCTTCCGGGCCCGAGTGTAAATAGAGTGTCCCTGCTTGATAACCGAAATTCATCGGTAGGACATAAGGGTTACCATCCAAATCGGTCATGCCCACAAAACAGATGGGGCATTGACCGATAATATCTTCCATTTTTTTCGTCTCTTCTATCGTTACAGTTCTCATAGTGCGTTTGTCTACTAGTCAAATTCTATTTTTCGATGAGTGCAAAATCGAGTTGTTTCTTCTCTAAGTTGGCCCGTGCCACTCTGATAGTGATGCCATCACCGAGGCTATATACTCTTTTTTTCCGACGTCCGCGCAAGCAATAATTCTTTTCGTCGAATTCATAATAATCATCGTCCAAATCGCGGATAGGAATCATCCCTTCACACTTGTTCTCATTCAGCTCGACGTAAAGTCCCCATTCCGTCACGCCCGAAATAACACCATCATAAACCTGTCCCAAGCGTTCACTCATAAACTCTACTTGCTTGTACTTGATGGAAGCCCGTTCGGCATTAGCTGCTATCTGCTCCATGTTCGAGCTGTGCTCACACAAAGCCTCATACTTACTTTCCGAAGCTGTTCGTCCGCCATCCATATACCGAGTAACCAAGCGGTGTACCAGCATATCCGGATACCGGCGAATAGGCGATGTAAAGTGTGTATAGAAGTCAAAAGCCAAACCATAGTGACCGATGTTGTGCGTTGAATAACGCGCCTTTTGCATGGCTCGGATAGAAACTGTTTCGATTAAATTTTCCTCTTTTTTGCCATGTACATCGTCCAGCAAGTGGTTGATCGATTTTGAAATATCTGTTTTAGTGCCACTGGTACGCACTTTATAACCGAATCGGGCGATAAACTGCGCCAAGTTGTCGAGCTTTTCTGGGTCAGGAAGATCGTGAATACGGTAAGGCAAGACTTTGGCTTTCTTCTCTTTGCCTACCCGGCCAACTTTCTCTGCTACCGTCTTGTTGGCTAGCAACATAAATTCCTCAACCAGTTTATTGGCATCTTTAGACTCTTTGAAATAGACACTTAGGGGTTTCCCCTTCTCGTCAATCTCGAACTTCACCTCATACCGATCGAAGTTGATAGCCCCCGAAGCAAACCGTTTTTGACGAAGCGCTTTGGCGATGGTGTCGAGCATGAGTACCTCCTCTTTGAAGTCGCCTTCTTTCGTTTCGATGATTTGTTGTGCCTCCTCGTATGTAAATCGGCGATCGGAGTTGATCACAGCGTGTACAATGCGCGAATCTTTCACCTCACCTTTGGCATTGATGTCGAAGATGACGGAGAAAGCCAGTTTTTCTTCATTCGGTCGAAGCGAGCAGATAAAGTTGCACAACCGTTCTGGAAGCATGGGAATGGTCCGATCGACCAGATAAACCGATGTGGCTCTTTTCTCTGCTTCTTTATCGATGATGCTCCCCTCTTTGACATAGTGTGACACATCGGCAATGTGAACGCCAACTTCCCACCAGCCCTCTTTCAAAGGACGAATGGAGAGTGCATCATCAAAGTCTTTTGCATCCTTAGGGTCGATGGTGAACGTGGTTACTTGTCTGAAGTCTTCCCGGCGTGCAATCTCCTCTTCGCTGATTTCTGCAGGTATCTTATCTGCAGCCTTTTCCACTGCTTCCGGATAGATATAAGGTAAGCCGAACTCGGCAAGAATGGCGTGCATCTCCGTCGTGTTATCTCCTGCTTGCCCTAAAATATCCAAAACTTGTCCGATGGGATTTTTCGCTTTATCGGGCCATTCGATGACCTTGACAATTGCTTTATCGCCCGTTTTACCCCCTTTCAATTTATCGTGTGGAATAAAAATATCATTTGCAAGTGTTCTATTTTCGGTTACTAGAAACGCATAGGATTTGGCTACCTCTAAGGTTCCCACAAAGGTATCGTTGGCTCGTTCGATGATTTCAAGAACCTCTCCTTCGGCCTCCCTGCCTTTTCGCTTAGCGTAGAACATGATGCGTACTTTATCATTGTTCATGGCATGTGCCGAGTTGCGTTCGGCTATAAAGATGGGGTCGCCCCCGCCTTCAGGAATGAAGGAGTTTTTGCCATTACTTTTACGTTGGAACAGCCCGATAAGCTCCGTTCCGTGGTTGGTTAGTCGGAACTTTCCTTTTTCTATTTCGCTGATGTGATCATCATCTAAGAGGTCGTTTATAATATCTACGCAAAGCATTTTTTGCGGGTGCGTAGTGAACCGAAGTTCTGAGAATATCTGCCTCATACTAAGCACCTCGCCCGATTTGGCATGAAAAAAATCGATCAACAGTTTGGCCAGTTGATGTTTCTTTAGTCTTTTACCGGCTTTTTTCTCTTTCTTTTCTTTCTTGTTTGCCATAATTCTAAGTCTCTTTAAGTTTTTTACGTAAATACAAAGTAAGCAAAATTTTAGTTCTAGTGGTAGCGTCTGCCAATAAAAGTTTCTTGTGGGCGATTATTTTCGTCGGATTGTCATAAAAAGGAGCGACTTAATGTCTTCTTTTAAAACAGATTTATTGTATCTTTGCGAACCTTATAAATCAAAAGAATCTATCAATGAGTGAATTAACGTCTGTCTCTCGTGAAAGAGAGCTGTATCGGGTGACGATTATCTGCAGTTTTATTAATTTGTTGCTGCTTATACTGAAGTTTTTAGCAGGTATGTTAGGGCACAGTGCGGCTATGCTAGCCGATGCCGTCCACTCCTTGTCTGATTTTGTGACAGACCTAATTGTACTTATCTTTGTTCGTATCTCGAATAAGCCACAAGACCAAGGGCACGATAATGGCCATGGAAAATACGAAACCCTGGCAACTGCCATTATAGGGTTGGTTTTATTAGGTGTGGGTGTGGGTATTTTCTGGAATGGCGCTTCGACGATTTATCTCTTTTTTAATGGAGTCAAGATAGAGCAGCCTGGTCTGATAGCACTTGTTGCAGCACTTGTTTCCATTTTTTTTAAAGAGGGGCTTTTCCGATACACTTATTTAATAGGAAAGCGTTTTGATTCGAGCTCTGTTATAGCCAATGCTTGGCACCACCGAAGTGATGCTTTTTCTTCTATCGGTACAGCACTTGGGATTGGCGGAGCCGTCTTGTTGGGCGATGAGTGGGCTGTTCTTGATCCGCTAGCGGCTGTGGTTGTGAGTTTCTTTATTGTAAAAGTCTCTTTGCAATTGGTGGTTCCTTGCATAGAAGAACTATTAGAAAAGTCGTTGCCTCAAGAGGTTGAGGCTGATATTGAAGCCATCTTGTTGTCTTTCCCGGAGGTGAGTGAACCTCATCATCTTCGCACGCGTCAGATAGGGAGTTATTGTGCGATTGAGGTACATATTCGGATGGCTGGTGAGATGGCGCTGACAGAGGCTCACGAGGTGACCACTGCTATTGAGAAAAGATTAAAAGAGACGTTTGGACAACGAACGCTTATAACGATTCATGTAGAACCAAAGAAATAATGGAAAGTATTTTAGTAACTGGAGCCAGTGGATTTATCGGAAGTTTTATTGTTGAAGAGGCTTTGAGGCGTGGTTTTCATGTCTGTGCGGGCATTCGCTCTAGTAGCAGTAAGCGGTATCTGTCCGATCCAAGAATCCATTTTTTAGAATTAGATTTTGCACATCCCAATGAGCTGCGGGCTCAGCTTTCTGGCTATAAAGGGACGCATGCCAAGTTTGACTACATTGTTCATTGTGCGGGGGTGACTAAATGCCTTGATGAAAGCACGTTCGATTACGTTAATTTCTTGCAGACCAAATATTTTGTTGATACGCTTCGGGAGCTGAACATGGTGCCCAAACAGTTTCTTTATGTCAGCACATTAAGTGTTTTTGGCCCCATTCATGAACAGACTTATCAGGAGATAGCCGAACACGATGAGCCAGCTCCTAACACGGCGTATGGCTTAAGTAAGCTGAAGGCGGAGCTGTATATTCAAAGCCTCCCTCGCTTTCCTTATGTGATTTTTCGGCCAACAGGTGTTTATGGCCCTCGAGAGATGGATTATTTTTTGATGGCAAAGTCTATTAAAGCGCATCTCGATTTTTCGGTGGGGTATAAACGGCAAGATTTAACCTTCGTTTATGTGCGGGATGTGGTGCAAGCTCTTTTCGGTGCGATAGAGCATCGGGTCACTCGGCGGGCTTATGCGTTATCGGATGGACAGGTCTATCAAAGTCGCTCTTTTTCGGATTTGATTCAAAAAGAGTTAGGGTCTCCTTTTGTTATTCATTTGAAATGTCCATTAATTATTCTAAAAGTTATATCTTTGCTGGCTGAATTTATGGCAAAGCGCTTGAAAAAGAGTAGCACGCTGAATTCTGATAAATATAAAATAATGAAACAACGCAATTGGCGATGCGACATTACTCCTGCTAGGAAGGAGTTGGGTTATGTACCAGCTTATGATTTGGAGCGCGGCGTAAAAGAGACCATTGCGTGGTATAAGAAAGAAGGATGGCTTTAGATTTATTTAAACGCGTAGAGACCCGCAAAGGGTTATTTGCTGTAGAGAAGGCAACATTGATTTATACTTCGTTGACCTCTATCTTGATACTGTTTTTATTCCAGCGTATGGAGCATCCTTGGCAGATGTTGTTCGATAGAGGGGCTATTGTAGGTGTCACTTTTGTGCTGATGTATCTTTATCGGTTGGCTCCGTGTAAGTTCTCTGCGTTTATCCGCATAGCGGTTCAGATGAGCTTGTTGTCTTATTGGTATCCTGATACCTTTGAGTTTAACCGGTTTTTCCCCAACTTAGATTACCTCTTTGCTTCGGCCGAGCAGTTTATCTTCAACGGGCAGCCTGCTATCTGGTTTTGTCGGACTTTCCCTCACCTCATTGTTAGCGAGGCGTTTAACATGGGCTACTTTTTCTATTATCCGATGATCTTGGTGGTGACGATGTATTATTTCTTGAATAAGTTTGAGTTGTTCGAGAAAGTCTCTTTTGTTTTAGTGACTTCGTTCTTTATCTATTATTTGATCTATATTTTTGTTCCAGTTGCCGGTCCTCAATTCTATTTTCCGGCCATTGGTTTAGAGAATGTGGGGCAAGGGATCTTTCCGGCTATTGGCGATTATTTCAACCACCATCAGGAGCTTTTGCCTGGTCCGAACGATCAAGGAGGATTCTTTTATGGGTTAGTGGAAGGCTCTCAACAGGTGGGTGAGCGGCCAACAGCTGCATTCCCCAGCTCCCACGTAGGTATTTCGACCATCTTGATGATTATGGCTTGGCGCGGAAGCAAGCGCCTTTTTACTTGTTTGATGCCGATCTATGTCTTGCTGTGTGCCGCGACTGTTTATATTCAAGCTCACTATGTAATTGATGCTGTTGCCGGATTTTTCTCCGCCATTTTGATCTACATCTTTGTGAGTCGGATTTTTAACCGTTGGTTTGCAACGCCAATGTTTAAGTGACATTGGCGTAATCGGCGTGTTGGTAAATAGGCTGGTTATTCCGGTTGTGCCAGTTCCGCTTGGATGGTTTCGAAAATGGCAAACAACTCCTCTTGTGTTTCGGCACGAAGCATGGCTATGCGTGTGTTTCGAAAGTTGGGAATTCCTTTAAATACCGGGCTGGCAGCTAGATGTCGGCGAACATGCAGAATACCGCGGCGCTCGTCGAGTAGGTTGACACTATCTACCACTTGTTGGCGAAGAACATTTAGCTTCCAGTCGAAATCGAGTGGCGGAAGGGTCTCTCCGGTGTTTAAAAAGTGCTTCATCTCTTTGAAGATCCACGGGCGTCCAAAGCTTGCTCGTCCCACCATGACAGCGTCTACTCCATAGCGATCGAAACACTCTTTGCAGCGTTCAGGTGTCGTGACATCTCCGTTGCCAATAATCGGAATATGCATGCGGGGGTTGTTCTTCACTTCACCAATCAGCGTCCAGTCGGCTTCACCGGTATACATCTGTGCGCGTGTCCGTCCATGTATGGTCAGGGCAGCGATGCCACAGTCTTGAAGTTGTTCGGCTAGGTCTACGATCACCTGGTTTTTAGCATCCCATCCCAAACGGGTTTTAACAGTGACTGGTATCTTCACGGCATCGACTACTGCACGGGTTATTTCGAGCATTAAGGGGATGTTTTGCAGCATGCCTGCTCCGGCACCTTTGCCTGCTACTCGTTTCACCGGACAACCGAAGTTGATATCGAGAATATCTGGGTGCGCTTGCTCTACTATTTTGGCAGCTTCGACCATCGTGTCGACCTCTTTGCCGTAAATCTGTATAGCTACCGGACGTTCTTTATCGCTGATACTCAGCTTTTGTTCGGTTTTACTCACCGAACGGATCAGGGCATCACTCGATACAAATTCCGTGTACACCATGTCGGCACCAAATGATTTGCACATCAGGCGAAAAGCGGGATCGGTCACATCCTCCATGGGGGCAAGTAGGATAGGGTGTTCACCCAAGTCTATGTGGTTTATTTTCATTGATTATTTGATAATTAACAGTAAATGAACTGAAGTTACTTTGCTTTTGAACTGCAAAAATAGGGAAAAAAGCCTACCTTTGTGCACTTTTAGAGCCTAACTGATCTAATTTTATCAGAAAAGTAAGGCGATGAATGATTAAATTCGATTGAATAAGTACAACATGAGTCTAAGTTTAAAAGATTTTGAAATCATGGCACCGGTAGGCTCTCGGGAGTCTTTAGCTGCTGCCTTGCAAGCGGGTGCCGACTCGATCTATTTCGGCATTGAGAACCTGAATATGCGGGCACGTTCTGCCAATACCTTTACCATTGATGATTTGCATGAAATAGCTCAGACGTGCGATAAACACGGGGTGAAGAGTTATCTAACGGTCAACACGATTATCTATGATAAGGATGTGGCTTTGATGCGTACCATTGTCGATGCGGCGAAAGAAGCGGGCATTTCGGCCGTTATTGCAGCCGATGTGGCGGTGATGAGTTATGCTCACCAAATCGGGCAGGAGGTACACCTCTCTACACAGTTGAATATATCCAACGTAGAGGCGTTGAAATTTTATGCTCAATTTGCAGATGTGGTGGTGTTGGCGCGTGAATTGAATCTGGATCAGGTGGCGGAAATTTACCGCTGTATCCGTGAAGAGAATATTTGTGGCCCACGAGGCGAACAGATTCGTATCGAGATGTTTTGTCACGGCGCACTTTGCATGGCGGTATCTGGCAAATGTTACCTCTCTTTGCATGAGATGAATAGTTCGGCCAACCGAGGGGCTTGTATGCAGGTTTGTCGCCGGTCGTACGACGTTAAAGATAAGGAGACAGGCATTGAGTTGGAGGTCGACAATGAATACATCATGTCGCCCAAGGATTTGAAAACCATCCATTTCATGAATAAGATGATGGATGCTGGGGTGCGGGTCTTTAAGATTGAAGGACGTGCGCGCGGACCGGAGTATGTGCGTACGGTGGTGGAGTGTTATAAAGAGGCTATAAAGGCTAATTTAGAGGACACTTTTACTGATGAGAAGATTGCTGCGTGGGATGAACGATTGAAAACGGTGTTTAATCGGGGGTTCTGGGATGGCTATTACCTAGGCCAGCGTTTGGGCGAATGGAGTAAAAACTACGGCTCGGAAGCAACTGAACGTAAGATTTATGTGGGCAAAGGGGTGAAGTATTTTAGCAACATCGGGGTGGCTGAGTTTTTGGTTGAAGCCGCCGAACTGCATGTGGGCGACAAGTTGTTAATTACTGGCCCTACTACTGGAGCGGTGTTTGCGACACTCGATGAGGCTCGTGTTGAGTTGCAACCGGTACAAACGGTGAAGAAAGGGGAGTCTTTTTCGATGAAACTTGATAAAATACGCCCGAGCGATAAACTCTATAAGTTGGTTTCGACGCAAGAGTTGAAGAAGTTTAAAGGATTAGAATAAGAAAGCCCTTTTGGGGGCATTTAAGAGTGGTTTATGGAATATATTTATGAACTCACGCTGAAGGTGCGTGATTATGAGTGTGATTTGCAGGGTATTGTTAATAATGCCAACTATCAGCATTATTTGGAGCATACGCGGCATGAGTTTTTGCTCTCTGTGGGACTGGATTTTGCAAAACTTCACGAAGAAGGTGTTGATCCGGTAGTGGCGCGTATTAATATGGCATTTAAAACACCGCTGAAGAGCGGCGATGAGTTTGTGTCGAAGCTTTATATGAAAAAAGAGGGCATAAAATATGTCTTTTATCAGGATATTTTCCGTCGGTCGGATCAGAAGGTGGTGGTGAAAGCAGTGGTGGAGTCGGTTTGTTTGGTCAATGGCCGCCTAAACACCAGTGATTTGTTCGACCGTGTTTTTGCTTCTTACTTGAATGAATGAGGAAGAGATAATTTATAGTTTGGCACTGACTCTCACTCCGGGCATTGGTCATATTTGGGCCAAGAAGCTTGTTGAGGAGATGGGCAGTGCCACAGAGGTGTTCCGGCTTCGTGGGGAGTTGCCGGAACGAATACCTGGGGTTAGCTCCAGGGTGATCGAGGCTCTGCAATGGAGAGAGCCTTTTGAACGTGCCCAACAAGAGTATGCTTTTGCGATGAAGAATCGCCTCTCTTGTTTGACTTTCAACAGTGAGGATTATCCCTCCCGTCTTCGGGAATGTGAAGACGCTCCTATCTTACTTTTCTTTAAAGGCGAAGCCGATCTGAATGCTTTGCGGATAATCAACATGGTGGGTACGCGTCATGCGACCCCTTATGGTACGGAGATTTGTGCTACGTTTTTGCGTGAGCTGAAAGCTCTTTGTCCTGATGTGCTTGTGGTGAGTGGTTTGGCTTATGGTATTGATGTGCATGCCCATCGGAATGCCTTGCAGAACTATCTGCCTACGGTGGGGGTTTTGGCACATGGGTTGGATCGTTTGTACCCGTTGGCTCACCGGAAAACAGCCGTCGATATGTTGGCTCATGGGGGACTGCTGACGGAGTTTATGAGTGGAACGAACCCCGACCGACATAATTTTGTGAGCCGCAACCGGATTGTTGCCGGGATGTGCGACGCTACGATTGTGGTCGAATCGGCCGATAAAGGAGGGGCTTTGATCACTGCTGAGATTGCTCAGGGGTATGGACGTGACTGTTTTGCTTTTCCCGGGAGTATCACTGCCGAGTTTTCGCAAGGCTGTAACCGTTTGATCCGCGATAATAAGGCAGCTTTGCTTCTTTCGGCAGAAGATCTTGTTCAAGCAATGGGGTGGAAAGACTCCTCTTCAACGCCCGCTGCCATACCTGTTCAACGTGCTTTTTTTCTTGAGTTATCTGCCGAGGAACAACTTTTAGTCTCTTTGTTCGAACGCTTGGGGAATCTTCAAATTAATGCTCTGGTGGTTGAAATGAATCTACCCATTCAGAGGGTGAATACGTTGCTTTTTGAACTAGAAATGAAAGGGGTTGTACGGGCTTTGGCCGGCGGGGTGTATCAACTTTTGGGGTGATCCTAAGGTTTACTCGATAAAGAGTTCTGGAGGAGGAGTTGTCGAAGTTGCCCGACCCCTTCCGATGCCCCTTGTGCAATAACTTGTATGGGCCGGTGTGATCGGATCTCCACCGGCTTGGGGTCAATGAGATAAATGTCGGCGTGTGTTGGCACATCGTGTAATAGGCCTGCTGCCGGATAGACATTCATAGAGGTGCCGATGATGACAAACAAGTCGGCTTGGCGGACGAGTTTAGCAGCCTTTTCGATAGCCGGCACTGGTTCGCCAAACCAAACGATAAATGGACGAAGTTGTGAACCGTCACCTGCTAAATCGCCCATTTTGACTTCGTATTCCTCCGGTTTTAAGGTCTTGATGTAACGCGGGTCATTGGGGTTAAAGCTGGAGCAAACTTTGGTTAGCTCACCATGTAGGTGAAGCACCTCACTACTTCCTGCCCGTTCATGTAGATTATCGACGTTCTGCGTGATGATGGAGACACGAAAATGTTGTTTCATCTCAGCTAAGCCGCAATGTCCCCCATTCGGTTCTACGTGGAGCAATTGCTTCCGACGTTCGTTGTAAAAGCGTGTGACTAATTCCGGGTCTTGAGCATACCCTTCCGGCGTGGCCACTTGTTCTACCGGGTAGCGATCCCACAATCCGCCGGCATCTCTAAAGGTGCTAATTCCACTTTCTGCACTCATACCTGCGCCTGATAAAATTACAAGATGTTTCATGATACTTTTAGGGTTGTATTTTATGTTGAAGCAAAAATAAGAAGAAAAATGAGTAAATAGACTTTTAGCGGCTTAACTTTCTGACTTTTCAAGTCATAATAAGATTTTTTAATTCCGAAACGCTCTGTCATTCAAATAAATCTTTTACTTTTGCGATTAATTGGATGGATGTTTGTTGGGTATTTGGCTTAATAGACAACATTATTAATCGATAAAAACAGATATGGATAAATTTAGTTATGCGATTGGCCTTGGTATTGGTCAAAATTTGTTGAGTATGGGTGCGAAAAGCATCTCAGTAGAAGATTTTGCGAAAGCGGTAAAAGACGTATTAGAAGGGGGTGAAACAGAAATTAGCCACCAAGAAGCACGTGAGATCGTGAACGCATACTTCACAGAGTTGGAAGCTAAAATGAGCGCAGCCAATATCGAACAAGGTCAGCTTTTCTTGCAAGAGAATCAGAAGAAAGCTGGTGTAACGACTTTAGCTAGTGGCTTGCAATACGAAGTCTTGACAGAGGGTACTGGTAAAAAAGCGCAGGCTACTGATCGTGTAAAATGTCATTATGAGGGAACATTAATCGATGGAACATTGTTTGATAGCTCTGTGAAACGTGGTGAACCTGCTGTTTTTGGTGTGAATCAAGTTATTCCAGGTTGGGTAGAGGCACTTCAACTGATGCCAGAAGGTTCTAAATGGAGACTCTATATTCCATCGGAGCTAGGTTATGGAGCACATGGCGCAGGCGAGATGATTCCTCCTCACAGCACCTTGGTTTTTGAAGTAGAATTAATTGAAGTATTATAAGAATCTAAAAAACTAAATTAAAAGAAAAATGAAGAAGATTGGTTTCCTTATGGGAGTTGCAGCTGTTGCTGCCGGTTTTGCGTCTTGTACAGCTCAGGCTCCTAAAGCTAATTTGAAGTCGGACATTGACTCATTGGCTTACTCTATCGGTATGTCTCAAACACAAGGGTTGAAAGATTATTTGGTAGGTCGCATGGGCGTAGATACAACTTATATGAACGAGTTCGTAAAAGGCTTGAATGAAGGTGCATCAAAAACAAGCAAGAAAGATGTGGCTTATTTGGCAGGTCTTCAAATTGGACAACAAATCAGCAACCAAATGGTGAAAGGCATCAATCAAGAATTGTTTGCTGGTGACTCTACTAAAACGATTAGCAAAGAGAACTTCTTGGCTGGTTTCATTGCAGGTACACTCGAAGAAAAAGGCTTGATGACTAAAGAACAAGCTCAAGAGTACACACGTACAGCGATGGAGAGAATCAAAGCTAAAAACATGGAAGAAAAGTTTGCAGAGAACAAAACTGCAGGCGCAAAATTCTTGGCTGAAAATAAAGGTAAAGAAGGTGTTAAGACTACACCGAGCGGCTTGCAATATAAAGTGATTACTGAAGGTAAGGGTGCTATTCCTGCTGATACTTGCAACGTGAAAGTAAACTACAAAGGAACGTTGATCGACGGTACTGAATTTGATAGCTCTTACAAACGTAACGAGCCAGCTACTTTCCGTGCTAATCAAGTGATTAAGGGTTGGACTGAAGCGTTGACTATGATGCCTGTTGGATCTAAATGGATGCTTTACATCCCACAAGATTTGGCTTATGGTGCAAGAGAGTCAGGACAAATCAAACCGTTCTCTACCTTGATTTTTGAAGTAGAGCTTTTAAGCATCGAAAAATAATCGATTCATCGATCATAAATGGAGAGGGGCAACGTCTGTTGTCCCTCTTTTTTTTGCTTTTTCCTAATTTTAATTTTAAAAAGATAGAATAATTAAAATAATTCTTTATATTTGCTTACTATTTGATATATTTTTGGATTATACAACTTTATGATTATGGAAAAAATAGACAACCTAGACAGACAGATTTTGGAGATTATTTCCCAAAACGCTCGTATTCCTTTTAAAGATGTTGCTGCTGAATGTGGCGTATCTCGTGCCGCTATCCATCAACGTGTACAAAGGTTGATTGATCTTGGGGTGATTGTCGGGTCTGGCTATCATGTAAATCCGAAATCTTTGGGCTACAGAACGTGTACTTATATAGGGATTAAGTTGGAAAAGGGTTCGATGTATAAATCGGTGGTGGCCCAGTTACAGAATATCCCTGAAATTGTAGAATGCCATTTTACAACGGGTCCTTATACGATGCTAACCAAAGTATATGCTTGTGATAATGAGCATTTAATGGATTTGTTAAACAATAGGATGCAGGAGATTCCAGGGGTCGTTGCAACAGAGACTTTGATCTCTTTAGAGCAGAGCATCAAAAAAGAAATTCCTATCCGTAAAGATAAGTAACATGGACTTTTTAAGTGAATATCATTTAACCGGATTATTTATCGGCATATGTACATTTCTGATTATCGGTCTTTTTCATCCAGTGGTGGTTAAGGCGGAATATTATTGGGGCACAAAATGCTGGTGGATTTTTTTGATTCTGGGTATAGTGGGTGTGGCCGGATCGGTTTATGTCGATGAGGTCCTTTGGTCTTCTTTATTAGGCGTTTTTGCTTTTTCGTCCTTTTGGACCATTAAGGAGGTGTTCGAACAGGAAGAACGTGTCAAGAAAGGCTGGTTTCCCAAGAATCCAAAAAGGAAATATAAGTTTTAGAGTGCTAGATAGGCTCTTTTTTTTAGAGCGTGTTCTTGGATTTTTCGATAATTTGTATTACTTTTGTCCCCGCATCCGATAGAAGGATACAAGGGCTTTTAGCTCAGTTGGTTAGAGCAACAGACTCATAATCTGGAGGTCCTAGGTTCAAGCCCTAGATGGCCCACCTTCACACAAAAAAGGTTGTAACTTTTAAAGGTTACAACCTTTTTGGGTTTTATAAAGTTCCGTAAGGGGGGCGACGAAAAGCTTGCCCTCCCTTTAAATGGAATATCGTGTTTAGCCCTTGCAGACCATTATAACCTATATGCAACTTCTTTAGACACCGAAAGAGCTTGCCCATAGAATTGCCGGACTGATTTTGTTCACGGCTTGAGCTGTTCTTCAATGATTGGCTGAATGATTCTCTCCATGGCAGTATACCCTTCGGCTGTAGGGTGAACGCTATCGTTGGTGTAGATCGGTTGGAGGGCTTTACCGTCTGAAGTCACCAAGGCACTGAAATAATCGGCGTATGGTAGATGGTGTTCGTTGGCATACGCCTTAAGGAGAGCATTGAGTGACCGGATTTTTGTCATGGCATCTGTGATAGCAGGGTTCCATTTAAATCCTTCGGCTGGTAAAACGGAGCTTAAGATCACTTTAATGCCATGGGCTTGAGCGAGTTCGACCATCGAGAGAATGTTTCCAAAGGTCACTGCTTCATGGTAAGATCCGGTGTTTTCGGCCACATCATTGGTGCCGGCATTGATGATGACCACTGCCGGTGAGAGGTTGATTACATCCTCACGGAAGCGTACAAGGAATTGTGCAGAGGTTTGTCCGCTGATGCCACGTCCGATGTACCGGTGTGTTATGAAAAAATCCGGGTGTGTTTTTACCCACCCTTCAGTAATGGAATTTCCCATGAATATCACCCTTTTTTTTTCGACGGTAGGTTGTGCCAAGTGTTTATTTTCACTAGCATACCGTTTTAAATTGGCCCAATCGGCTTGTTTAGGTTGCGCTTGAAGCGCTGTTGTAAAAAAGCTTAAAGCCATCAGAAGCAAGCTTCCCCATCCTCTTTTTTGACTTTTAATCATCGTTTATCAGGTTTTAGAATTTGAAACTTAGACCACCCACCAAATTAAAACCTTCTGTGGGATATCCCCAATGGTATTGGTAAGTTTTATTGAGCAGATTGTCAAAACGTGCATAGATGGAAATGCCTTTCAAGAGCGCATAATTTCCTCCGAGGTAGAGGTTGCTGATGGCTTTCGCCTGGCCACTCCATCCGGTGTATTTATATCCCGTTTGTATCAGTAGATTGGGAAGTGGGCGAAAGTCGGTTTGAAGTTTTAGGCTGACTTCAGGTTTCAAAAAGAGAGGATCTACGGCTAGTTCTGTCGCCGAATGGTCTGTGCTCCAATGGCGATATTCTCCTTCTGCTGAGAGACTGAAGGACTCTTTGTAGCTATAAGTCGTTCGTAGCCCGATAAAGGTATTAGTGGCATTTGTTGCTTTTAAATCTAGGATGGAGTAGGCAGGTAGCGAAGGGGTGGTTAAGCCAACAGTTGGCTGGGTATAGAGAGTCGGGTTTTGGTACCACTCATCTTTTAGGCTTTGGTAACCACCATAAAGGTTGAACCAAAGGCCATTGGTGGGGCTTATCTTGAAACCGATAGTGCTTTGTAGCTGTTCGTAGCTGTCATTGATCGGGCTCAAAGGCGACGCATAGGGGCAGACCTCTTCCAGGCGACGGAAGTCATTGATGAAGCGTCCACCAGTTGCTTGACCATATATGAGGTAATGGTCGGACAACACGTATTGCGCTTTAACGTGAGGAGCTAAGCGAAAGAATTTGCCGGCACTAAAAGAAAGATCCACATGAGCACCAGCCTGAAGGCTCCAATTGTCGTTCTTTAATTCATAATAGGGGGTGAAATCTACGAGTGTGCGACTCTGGAAGAGACGTTCACTTCCCTCTTCGCTTTTACTATAGGCCAAGTGCGTCAGGTTAAAGTCGATATGAATGCCTTGCTCCTCGTTCATAGAACCACTTACGAACCCTTTCGTTTGAATTTGCCTCTCAGTGGCATCGGGTGCATACCCCGGGTTGTTTTGTCGTTCGTACCACCGTGCATGACCCTCTACGGCAAAGCGGAGCGGGTTATTCTCGTTGGCCGACTGAACGCCAACGTGTATGTCGCCAGCGGTCAGTTTCTGTTTGCCTAGGCTGTTAGGGATAAAGTTGAAGTTGCTTACTCCAAAGTCTCCACCAACAGTCAGGTCGACTGCATTAAACTGGTGGCGATAAGTCAGATTGGCTTCTGTACGATAGAAATAACTTTTCCAATCACCGCCGTTGGCTGGTAGTGTCAGGGTGCCATCCCGTCCATCCATAAGCAAGCGCAGGTTCAGATGATCGCGTTGAGAGAGTTTGAAAAGGTAATTACCAAAGAGATCGAGCTGTCCATAGTTGCCGTATCCCATTCGCGCATATCCGGCATTCGTTGGCCCTTGTTCTTTGGTGGAGACATAAGCCTGCATCCCCTCTGTTTGGATAGCTACGGCAGGCGCTAAGCCTGTGGCATACTCCACTTGTTTTTTGGTAACGATAGGCGTTTCCACCTTTGGGAGAACTGTTATTTTTGAAGCATCCGATAAGATAGGCGTATACTCCTGCTCCACCACCACTGTTCGAGTCATCGTGCTATCTTTTGCGATTGTCTGTGCAGAGCTAGCAATAGGCAAAGCATTTACATAAAAGGCCGATAACAAAGCTATATGATAAAACCGTTTCATAGGCATTATTTGTTTTTGAGTTTAGTTAAACGAGAGTCAATCATGCGTTGAATATCATCATTGGCAGAATAATTTTGTTGCAGGCTCAGTAAATATTGGCGTGCATCAACCGTTTTGCCCATAGCCGAATAGACGTCGGACAATAGAACAAATCCACGTGCTAACCAATAGGCATGAGGCGTGCTCTGGTCGATATAATCTAAGAGCTCTTTTTCGGCCGATCGATACTCTTTCGAATCGAAAAGTTGTTGGGCAACGAGGTATTTAGCTTCTGCACCATAGAGATTGCGGGTATCCTTAGCCAATTGTTGCAAATCGGTCATTGCTTTTTGACCAGCCTTCTGAGCCAAGTAAGCTTTAGCTCGGTCATACAAGGCTTCATTCTTAAGTTCCGGCGATAGTTTAGGCTCTTCCAATAAATCAGTTGCCGCCTGAATGACCTCCCCCTCCTGTTTAGCTAGATAAGCCGTGCGTAAGAGATTGGTTTTAGCGAGCAACCTATGTGAAGGAGTAGAAGCCCTCTCTTTCAACATCTTGTAACTCGTTAAAGCCTCCGCATACCGTTTGAGGTTGAATAAGATTTCGGAACGCATCAAGAGAGCTTCTTCAGAGAAGCGGCTGTTGGGATAAGCCAAAAGCTTTTCAGAGTGCGACAAAACCAAGTCGTAATTTTTCTGTTCGTAAGCAATTACGCAAAGATAATAATGGGCTTGTAATTCGAAAGCACCCTTCGGGAAAGCCTGTAGATACCTATTAAAACTCCCCTTTGCTTCTTCGATACGTCCGCGTCCATAAATCTTTTCGGCGGCAACATACGTGAGTGAATCCTGTTCGTTCGCATCGAATTGTATCTCTCCAGGCATTGATGCGGCTAAAGTGGCAAACTCATCAATGCGGTTCATGTCGATATAAATCGATTTTAAATCACGCATTGCCAGTCGAGACTCTTCACTACCCGGGTAGTTTTCAACCACCTGTTTATAAGCCTTTATCGCCTCCTCGTAACTCTCCTGTTGGTAGTAGAGTAATCCGATCTCAGCGGCAGCCTTACGGGCCATTGGACTTTTCGGGTATTTATCCACCAATTCTTTGAATGAAGCAATAGCTTGGTGTGTATTTTCGAGTAAGACGTAAGCGCGTCCCTTTTCATAGAGCGCATTTAGAGCATAGGCCGACGATGGGTATTTCCCCATTAATCGGTTGAGTAACGTAATTTTTCCAGGGTAATCTTTCTGCAAACCAGAGACCAGTGCCATTTGATAAAACGCATAGTCGCCCGAACGACTGTTCAGTTGTTCGGCTTGTACATAATAGCTTTTGGCTTCAGAGAATAGGCGTTTATTGAAGAAACAGTCGCCTATCCGGTTATAAGCATCGGCCACCGCCTCACTCCCTCTATCGGCCTCTAGGCGAATAAACTGTTCGAAATAAGCCTGTGCTTTTTCATACGCCTTCCGATGAAAGGCGATGTACCCAAGGTTATAATGAGCCAGCGCATAGGTTTCGCCACGCCTTGTTGTAGAGAGTTGCAAATAAGTATTGAAATCGTGATCCGCTTGCGGCATTTTATTCTGCCGGTAGTAAATTTCGCCACACCAATAGTAAGCATCCGCTTTCGTTTGAGGGTTATACTTTCCGAGAGCGATTGATTGGTTAAATAACGCCAAAGCCTTATCGAACGAAGCATTAGCAAAGGCTTGTGTGCCAAGTTGGAACAAGATCTTTTGTTTTGATTCTAAAATTTGATTGCCAGGATGTCCTATCCGGTTGATCGATGTTAAAGCAGCCTCATAGCTTCGGGTATTCATATACACCTCCACTAAATAGCCACCCACCTTATCGGCATAAGGCGATGAGGGAAATTCATTCAAGAAATTTTCAAAAGCAGTGACCGATTCGCCAAAAGCCGAGAATGCTGTTTCGTGTAAACAGAGAGCATAATTATAGGCTGCTTGTTCTTTTATTTTCAGATCACCATTGGTGCGGGCCGCCTGTTCGAAAGCCATACGTGCTTTGTTCTTTTCGGAGAGTTGCAGGTAGGACAATCCTAAGTTCAGATAGGCGTTTTGAGTTAAGGCATCTTCCGTTAGAACCACTTGTTCGAGAGTGCTAGCCGCTTTCGAAAAGACATTCGTCTGGTAATAACTTAGCCCCAATAGATAAAGCGCATCCCGGCGAGGCTTCTCTTTGCTTTGGCTTAGGTAGCTTTCAAAAGCAGCAATCGCCTTTTGCGGTCTCCCCATTTGGTAATAAACCTCCCCTAAAATGCGATGCATCTCCGGTACATGCTCGTTTTCGGGATAAGCCGATAAGTAGTTTTGAGCTACAATTTCGGCTTTATCGTACGCTCCCTTTATGGCATAAATCTCTGCCATATAATAAGGTACCAAGGCACGATGTTTTTGTTCAGTCTGGAGAGATAGGAACCCTTTCAACGCTTCATCATACCGTTTTTGGGTATAGCGGATGTAAGAAAGGTAGTAGGTACACTCATTTTGATAAGCAGCACTACTTATTTTTAAAGTCTCAAACCAAATGGCAGCCTCTTTTATCTGCCCCACTTTTAAGTAGGCCGTTGCCCGTTGATAAGTCCGTTCATCACGCTCATCGTTGGCTAATTCCTCCAACCTAGTTGAGTTAAACAAAGCCAATGCTTCATCATACTGCCCGTTGTAATAATAGCATGAGGCCAATAAAGCGTATAACCGGTTGCTATATGGCGTATCCGGATAGCGTTCCAAGTAGTTGCGTAGGCGCTCTATGCGGTTGCGGTCTTGCAGCTCATAAGCCGAAGAAACCATTAAATAGTCAGCTTCTTGGCGCTCTAAACTTTGTGGTTTGCGGTCGATGAATGTTTGTAAAACAGCCGAGGCAGCAGCGTAATTTTTTTCTAGAAAAAGAGATCTCCCCTCTTCGAAGAGGCGATTTGGCGATGCAATGGGGTGGCTATTTTGAGCCTGAGTTATACCAGATGTACAACAGATGCAGGCGCAGATTATGGCTTGTGAAAGTTTTTTCTTCATAATGGCGAGTTTTTACAAAAATACGATTATAAGTATAGATCACCCATTTATAGGCTGAATATTAAAGTTCTTTCAGAAACCGGAACAATCCTTTTCTGATAGAGCCTAATCCGAATGCTTCGATCGTTATTTCTTGGAGCGGTATGAAAAAAGAGTCCGTTACATCATCCATTGCTTTCAAGTGGCTACAATCTTTCACTTGGCAGAGAAAGAACAAGTCGAGTGTATGGACCTGGAATCCCGAATAAACGTATAAGTTGGGGAGTGAAAAGAGATAGGTGCTTTTTTCAATTTCCAGTCCAGTCTCCTCCTTTACTTCTCGTCGGACGCCCTCTTCGGCTGTTTCGTACATGTCGACGAAGCCACCGGGTAGATCAAGAGTCCCTTTAGCTGGATCCTTGGCTCTTCGGCAGACCAAAAGTTCGCGTTTCTCATTGAGGATAAGAGCAACCGTTGCAGCGGAAGCATTGAAGTAATAAACAAAGTGGCAGTCGGCACATTTTCTCGATTTTTCATTGTGAATATGAAAGTTGTCCGAACCACACTTGGGACAATAGTTGAATTGCGATAAGGGATGTTCCATCATGTTAGAGTCTATTTAGAGCATTTGTATTCAGTAGAGTAGAGGCAAATGTACAAAAAAACGGGCACATAAGGCGTGATTGCAAGAAAATGTTAGGGCAGAGCGTCGGATCACTTATGAACGGGTGGGAGAGAGCTATTTAAAAAGATAGGTGCAGAAAACCGCTATCCCCTGCACCTATTTACAAAGCCTACATACAATACTCTTATTCGATTGAATAAACGAACAAGAAAGGCTTTGTTTAGTAGATGCAAAGGTAACTCTTTTTTTTTACCTAAATAACTTTACATGTTTTTTTATTAACTCTTTTTTTTCGAGCTTTTTGTTTTTCGTTAATCCACTCTTTTATGTGACATCTCTGTTTCTTAGCAGAGTAAAGTCGTGTCCCTTTTTGGTAGAGAAAAAGCCTGTCAGAATAGTTCTGGATGGGGAATCAGATTGATCCATCAATAGAAAAGTCCCCTTGAAGCGAAAGCTTCAAGAGGACTTTTCTATTAAAAGGTAGATAACCATGAGGTGTCATCTTTTAAGAAGTCGCCTTTATTCGTCAATACCTAAGCAGGCAACAATTAAGTTTTTCTCGTCTTTGTTGTTGGGGTTGGTTACTGTGATGCCATATTCGCCAGCTTCAATCACTTGTATAATAACTTCGTAACAAGCTTCTCCGTATTTTTTGGCTGTATATTGAACGCGATTAAGGTTATTGTCCGATTGACCACCAAAGGTGGCTAAAGAAGACAGTTCTGCTCTACGTTCTTTCGCCTTTTTTTCAAATTTGAATATGCTAATGATTGATAGTGGATCAGAGTTATTGTCTACGCCACGTATAATCAACTTAAAAGAGTCGTTTTTGTTGATTCTCGTTGCTGCTACTGGCCCTTGAACGGTAAGTCTACTTTTTATTTTACCTATTCCGACGATGTACATTGATGCCCCTGCCTTGGTTTTAATTTGAGCATTTTTCTTTTCGAGTAGCATTGCTGTCCCATCGTTCTTTACTAGATTAACTTCGCCTATGAAGTCTGGTTCTAAGTTTTGGCACATTGCATTTAGACTGAATAAGATAACAGTCAGCGTTGTTAATAGTTTGATTGCTTTCATAGATTTATTTTTTATTAATTCAAGTTTCGCAAGTTAATGAGATATGTTGACATGATGGCATAAAAAAAGGCATAGGAGTTTCTGTATGTTGCAGAAAATGAGTAAATTTAAAGTGC
>RZZX01000425.1 GCA_009929715.1 Bacteroidia bacterium | reverse complement strand
CGACTTGAGATTGACAAGATGCCACTGGTGGTGCTTGCTGACTGTCACGGCGGAGATATATATGTGTCCGGGCCAGAAGCGGCAGTGAAACTGCTCCAGACCGATATCTGAAGATAGGATCAAAGAAAATTTGCATGAATTATAGTAATATGGTTAAATGAAAAATGTATATTAATACACTTAAATAATATAATAATTTCAATCTAATATTTCTGAATGTCAATATTTCAGAAGTGTTTGTAAGGAAAAATCTATATTGACATTTAATTATAACGTTTTTACTGGTCCGTACCAGTGAAATAAATAAGAAAACAATTTTTACCGTTGTGTTTATCTTCTATGTTTGGTAAAATTGCGTAGCCGTGCTTGCTGAGATAAAATTTTTCTTATTTATTAATCATTTCATCTTCATGCACGGAAAAATATTACGGAGGTGCTTTTTGTATGACAAAGACAGCAAGATTCTTTATCGTAATGGCGATGATCCTCGTATTCGCCGGAGCCGCATCAGCAGCAACATTCATCAACATCGGGACCGGATCTACAGGCGGAACTTATTATCCGGTCGGCGCGGGGATGGCAAAAGTTTGGAACAGCGCTATCCCTGGAATGAAGGCAAATGCGCAGTCAACCGGCGGAACAGCACAGAACCTTGCTCTCCTTGGCAAGGGCGAAGCAGAAGTTATTTTTGCAGATGGTCTCTATTTCTTTGCGTATGAGGGCAAGGGAACATTTGAAGGCAAGCCTATGAAGGAACTTCGCGGACTTGTCCCCCTTTACGCTGAACCCATTCACTTCCTCGTAGCAAAGGGCAGCAACATCAAATCGATCAAGGACCTTAAGGGAAAGAGAGTCTCTGTCGGAGCAGTCGGAAGCGGAACTGAAGTAACAGTTCGCACACTTCTCAAAGTCGCAGGAATTGACCCCGATAAGGACATCAGAGCCGAGAATCTCGGACTGTCAGACACAGCCGGAGCATTTGCTGACAAGAACATCGACGCAGCACTTACAGTCGGTGCGCTCGGCATCGC
>RZZX01000424.1 GCA_009929715.1 Bacteroidia bacterium | reverse complement strand
ACTCTTGCAGAAGTATCAGAGAATTTGATTCTTTTTCAGAGAGAGTGGTAGAAGTTCTGCAAGATCTTTCGTGTAGTCTGTATCATATTCGTGAACGTGGTTCAGAAAATAGTTCATCCAAGCCTTGAAGTCAACATTTGCCGCCTTGCAGCATCCCATTAGGGAGTAGATGACGGCAGCGTCTTCTGCCGCTTCATGATTGCCACAAAACAAATAATTGCGTCTGCCCACAGCAACGGGGCGAACACTGTTCTCAATCAGATTCGTATCCAGGCGGTATCTCCCGTCCAGCACATAACGTGCCAGCCCATCCATATAGGCGATGGTGTATGCCAAAGCCTTTCCGATAGAACTTTTGGGAAGCACCTTGGGGTATTCGGCGACACACCATTTCTCTAAAGCTCTTATCAGGGGGTATGCCAGCCGGACGCGGAGTTGTCGGCGCTGTTCATGATCCATATTCTGTTCATTGGCCATATGTTCCACGTCGTAGAGCATGCTAATCTGGGCAAGTGCGTATTCAGCCCTTGCCTTATCGTTGTTCAATGCCCTGTCATAGTAGCGCCTGGCGTGACTCCAGCAGTTCAGGGTCGTTATTCCGTTAAACTTTTCCAGGATGCTGTATCCGGTATAACCGTCCGTTTGAATGACTCCCTGATAGTCCTTGAAGAGTTGGATGACCACCTTCTGCCCTCGGGAGCCTTCGTTGTAGTGGAAGAAGACTTGGTTGCTTCCGATATCCTTAACCAGCCACAGATACCCTTTGACAGTTTTATGCTTTTCATTGTCCACGATGGGGATGGTTGTCTCGTCGGACTGGATGTAATCCTTTGACAGAATCAGTTCCTTGAGCTTGTAGTAGGTGGGCCTCATGAGATCGGCCACGCTATGGAACCAAAGTTCGATGGTGGAGGCCGGCAAGGTGACTCCGATACGTTTGTAGATCTGTATTTGCCGGTGGAAAGGAAGGTGGTCCACATATTTCCCGACCATCAAGTCTGTTAGCAGGGAGGCGCTGGCATAGCTTTTGGC
>RZZX01000423.1 GCA_009929715.1 Bacteroidia bacterium | reverse complement strand
TCAACTCTTAATAGATTTTATATTTTTTGCTAAATTGGAAATCAACGGCAGCAAATTCGGCATTATTTGTGATAAAGTTAAAATGTTTTATACCGAGGCTGAAATTGTGGCAGTCTGTAATGTATAATCTTCAATACTTTTAGGAGGAACGATCATGGGCTGGAGAAACGTTGAGAATAATCTGAGCAGTCTTCCGCCTGCGCAGAGAAAGATCGCAGAATACATGTTAAAGAATAAACTGGAATCGATCTTCCTGACTGCCCTCCAGCTTGGCAAAAACGCGGGATCAAGCGAAGCTTCGGTAATAAGGATGGCTTCGAACCTTGGATTTGCAAGTTTTCCGGATTTTATCAAGTCACTGCAGGAAGAGGCCAAAGACCAGCTTTCTACCCTTGGCCGTCTCCAGACACACAAACTTCAGCCTCAGACAGGTGGCCTGATCGCGAGGATCATCAACAGCGATCTTGAACAGGCGCGGGAATCCCTATCAACTGTGGATGATGCATCAATCAAAAATCTTGCTGCCCAAATATGCTCTTCAGAAGCTATCTATATAATCGGTCTCAGAAGTACCAGGTCACTGGCAGTCTACATGGAATATTACCTCTCCTGGTTTTTTTCAAATGTATTTCTTCCCACAACAGATACAATGGGGAACCACCTTGTGGCGGCTCCCCAAAAGAGCATAGTAATAGGCATCAGCTATCCCAGATACACAAGGCAGACAGTCGAATGCATAACTCTTGCTAAAAAAAGAAAATTCCTTACAGCAGCTATTACAGACTCTCCTTTCAGCCCTCTGGCAAAGGCTGCTGATATGTGTATAGTATCCCCATGTGCGCACATTGCGCACATAGATTCGCTCCTGATACCCATCGGGCTTATCAACACCCTTCTGATCCAGGTGGCGGAACAGCTTGGTCCAAAGGCACTTAAGAGGCTCGAAGAATTGGAGCGTAACTGGACAGACAGTTCTGTCTATTGTTAACTCCTTGCACTTCACTCAGGACATAAGCAGCCGGATCCTATTCAT
>RZZX01000140.1 GCA_009929715.1 Bacteroidia bacterium | reverse complement strand
ACAAAATACACGTTTCAATATACTCAAAAACGAAAGTATCATCGTAATCCTACAATGTCCAAGGCAGAAATAATGGTCATCTTGATACTTTTCCATGACTCGGTATATCGTTGTCTGAAGCATTTCTATCAGGAAAAGGTCTGTAAGTATATGCGTCATCTCTTTCCCAAGGTCGTATCCTATAACCGTTTTGTTGAATTGGGAAAAGAGGTGGCCATCCTGCTGGCTCAGTTCATCAAAAAATACATTTTGGAAATGTACAGGCATCAGCTTCGTTGGTAGCACGCCTTTACGGATATGGAGAAACCAAAGAATCCATATTCATAAGACATTCAAAGGAATAGTACAAAGGGGTAAATGCTCTATGGTTGCTTCTTCGGGTTTAAGTTACATCTGATATGTAATGAACGTGGAGAACTTTTGATTTTTATAATAACTCCCAGCTCCTTGTCGCCCACCTTCACTTTCTTATACACCACCTCACCAGAGCTGTTCTCCCAAAACTTTTGGATATTGGCAACCTGCTGCACATGAAGCATATCCTGAACGCTGTTCACAGCATGAGTAATCCCTTTCAGTGTGTCAGCAAAGGAATGTGTCTGTTTCTTCGAGAATAGTTCCATGTTTGTCTATTTTCAGAGAATTAATTCTTAAACGGTTTTAAAATTTCTCTTCTCCATCTTATCATGAACTTCACGCAAGTTCTTCATTAATTCAATGACGGGGGCAGTTGTGCTCTCTGACTCAGGAATTATAGGGTCATCGTCCCACTCCAATGCATTTCTCGTTGGGTCGTTTGCAGAAACTTTCCATGCATCGGTAATGATAACCTTTTTAAGCTCGATGGCCTCGCTAAAATCGATGTTCATATTTACATGCATCTGGTCGTCAATTGATACTGCCACAAGCTGGCAATTACCAAACCGAGAATATACCCGTTCAAAGTTATCAAGATTCGACGTGTCGTTTGGAGTCATTGTGTGCTTCCGGCATATTACAACTATATATTGCCCCTCCATGATATGGTTAAAGGGTATCTCAGGTGCCACACATGCTCTATACCATGAGGGATGCTGCTTGTCGATGCCTCTTATCAGATGTAGTTCTACACTTGATTCACCTTTTGCTATTTTTTCTTTCCACTCATGGATGATTCTTTTACCTGCCTCCAAGTTCTTGAAGGCCAGACCTATTATAGGTGGTGTCGCAAGCCATTGGTCATACATGAAGCACACACCCGTCCATCCAGCTTTTTCCCACCATTCCATAGTGCTGGAGATATTGAATGTTTGTACGCCTTGCTGCTCTGAATGTGGGTTCTGATCTGTTAACGTTTCTCCCTTTGCATCTGCCTTACATACATAGGTCTTGTCTTTTGCTTTTTTCCATTGACGGATTGAATACTTGAACTTATCGCCAAGCACATTATAAACTGCCTTATTCAGCTCTAGCAAGGAAATAATCCTGTCCATGATTTTTTCTTTCTCGTGTCGCTGGGCTAGCAAATCTTTTACTTCTTCGCTCGACACTGTGTTAAGCGACATAAAACATGCCATAAAGAAAGCAAAACAGCGCCAATACGTTTCTCCATCTAGAGTGTTGTAGTTCACTTTAAATACATATTTGATTCCGTTTTCTCCTCTTTCCAGTTCTGATTGTCCATCAGTTAGAACAATTTCCACTTGAATCTCCTGACTCATCACCACAAGTTCTAGCGTGTCAAAAGTGGCAAGCAGTGTTTCAACAGTTGCCAAAAATGTCTCAGCCACCAGCTGACTTCTGACTGAGTTCTCGTACCTGACAGTGAATCGACACCCCTTTGCCAGTGTGCTGATAGTGGTCTGACCTTCTTCTGCTATATTCAGAGGGTTAAGGAACTGCTTGTGTATAGGTTGCTGTCTGAGCAATTTTCCCCAGTCATCAGTGATAAGATTTACGAATTTCTCATCTACAGACTCTTGGTATCCTAATGCATATTTTAGATAGTTTTCTGAAATGGGCATGTCGCAACGTGCAAAAATGTCTGGCAAAACGGAAATAGTTTCTCTCGTGAGGTCTACTGCTGCAAAATGGCAAGCCCAGCCTCCATCGAATAATACATCTTTCTCAACAAATTCTTTACTCTCTATTTCTTGACCATTATGGGCAATGACAAACAACAGCTCTCGCCAGTTGAGATACATCACAAGTCGACCTGTCATCAGCTCTATTTCGCATAATTCCCATAGCACGGTAATCAGCAAATGACTGATAGTCCCCTTCGTGAAGAACTCCTTGACAAGTATCGACGCAGCCTTTACCAAATATGCCTTTGCACTGTAAGGCAGTTCAAGATTATAAAAAGCTATGCCCATATAGCCGTATGTTTTCACCAGCTCGGCCTCATAGCCTTCTTTAAGGAATGCCTGTACGCAGTGACCCAAATGCTTTACCACAGGCTTGCATTGCTTCTTATCTATCAAGGTCTGTGCACGATTGAAATGTATAATGGCACCCTCAACCTCAGACTTGCGCTGAGACGAAATCTCCGAAATCTTGTCAATAAGCTTCTCATAATCCTCGTTGTCATCTATCACACGTCCAATCATCTCAACGATAGTTGTCTGAGCATCAAAACTGATGTCTGGATAGTTGGCGCTTGTCTCTACCAGCTCTGCCAGTTTCTTTAACTCTGGCGTCGGGTCTTGTGCGCAGTGTATCATTTGGAACAACCGATGCTCTGAAAAGAAGAGCTCAAGGAACAGAAGGCTCGCCTGTGACAGATCTTCGCGCTCCTTTATCGTCTTTAGATCTTGCACTTCCTTCCCGAACCTTTCGGAATCAAACAAACCTACTCTTGCCGCATTTTCCAAATTAGTGAGGATATTAGTCATCAGCTCTATTGTATGCACAGTTGTATGCATATTAGCATACTCCTTTAGCATCAGATAATCTGCATACATTGCATTCACGTCGTGAAACCAGAAAAACGATGTCCAAGCATGATTATACGTTATATTGAACCGTTGCATGGGAGAACCGTGTGCTTCAGCTTCTCGCTTCGCACGATTGAAGCGACCTTCTGTCTCCATCCGAGGGCGTTCCAGTCCTCTGCTTAGTAGGCAAGACTGGAGCAAGTCATCAACATAGTCTGTATCGAGGTTTTCCACTTGCCGTGACAGCAAGTCGTTCTCTAACTTCTCCAGTTCTTCTTTCCTGCGCTTATCGTTGGAGCCTTCTTTGACGGTCTTTCTCCTGTATTCTTCAGAAAAGTTCAGTTTCTCGGTGGCAACATCATAACAGCCTTGTTCAAACACTGCAAACGAACACCACTTACCATCAAAGATACTCACTGCCACACCGTATTGTTTCGATAATTCATCCTCAACCTCTTGACGTTTACTTGACTTAATTTTCTGACTAGAGAAGAATATCACCTTCGTATAGCCACGGCCAGTCTCTACAGCTTTCTTGACATCACCCTCTATCTTACTCTTCCAATTCTTCTGTACACTGATGGCTATTGCCCATTTATGGTCGCCAGTATTGCCTTCAGACACCCACCATCTGTCAGATATTGCCTTGTCGACAGGATATGTCTCACCATCTACCTTGCCATCGCCTCCACCATCGGGACCAGTCTGCGGTTTTATGTTGGGGGTCACCAGTCGTGCTGCCAGCACTAAAACAAAGTTCTCAAACTCCGACTGCTTCTTATCCTGCGAGAGCTGTTGCAATTTCAGGTCAAAGAGTTCAGGAGTGAGCTGAGTCTCATATACGACCTCCGTGTCTGAGAATAGATTACTTCTCAGACGCCGATAATACGAGAAGATATCCTGCTGCGCCGTTACCAGATTATCTTCAAATTCCTGTGTATCGTTAACTATAGGTTCTTCTATTAATCGAATGGTAAGTGACTCATAGAAGATTCGAACTTCTGCCTTCCCCTTCAGCATAGCCACGATTCTGTGCCTATCCTGAAGGGGGATGAACTACCACTATTCTAATGAGCCGATTATATTGTCTATCGTCAATTCATCAAGAGTATATCCATAAAGGTTTCTTACACAGTTTGACACATAGGTATGAAGTCTTTTTATCCTGCCTTCGTGAAGGAATCTTACATATCGGGGAATCAGTTTGTCTTTGTTACTAAGCACTAACTGCTCCCAATCAATGTAAGGCAATAGGCTAACCGTCAAAAGGTCTGCTATATTTTTAATATTTGCTGTGCATAGAATAAAGTCGTCAAACAACAACTGTGCTTTTTCATTTGGTCCGTTGAGAGTAGTGTAAAAAGCAGCAATAACTCTCTTGTCTAGAGCTTCGTATTCTGTCTTGTAGTCTTGATTCAAGCAATGAGCCACGTCATTACGCAAAAATCTGTAATAGTCATACAGGTCTTTCTTAAACTTCTCAATCGAAGGGCTAATCCCTTTTTTCGTAAGTGCGTCCAAAAGCTTATCAAGCTTTGAACCATCTATTTTGCTTAATTTAAAAGCAGGGTCTATTAAGAACCTCACCTCCTCAACGAAATCCATAATAAAATCATCGAAACTCGCATTCGGGAACACAAGATAACCCTGATATTGTTTCTCCCTGAAGTCCGCAAGACTAATGCTATTCAACCTCACCCCAGTAGTAGTAGAAGTGCGGCTAAGAAAGGCATCGAAAGACTCCTTCTTGGCATCGAAAGTGCCAAGATAATATCTACTGGCCACCTCTTGGTACTCGACCAGTGCGTCATACTGACCCAATGTCAGCCAGAGATTACGGTTTGATGGTATGTCAAACGTTGTCTTCCTATATGTTAAACGGTTCCTATCCATATACTACTAGGAATTTCTCATAACTTAACGCTAGCTTAATAGATTGTAATTATCTGTGGATTTGACAATTAGTAAAATCTATTACAACTTCATAGTGTCAAAATACAAAGAATTACAAACAAAAATCGCTATAATCACCGGAAGCAAAGTTACAGATATTTTTTGTATAGCAGATGATTTCTACAAGTTTTATGATGCAATGGTTGAGAAAAATACTCTCCCACGTCATGCCAAACGCATATACCATCGCAAATCCACACTTTCAAAGACAGAAGTAATGATGATTCTCATCCTTTTCCATAATTCGGGGTATCGCTGTCTTAAACATTCCTATTTGGATGAAGTTAGCAAATATCTTCGACACCTGTTCCCCAAAGTGATTTCATATAACCGTTTCGTAAAGTTGGCAAAAGAGGTTCTATCCATTTGCCCTTGTTTATCAAAAAAACTACTCATGGGGAAATGCACAGAGGTGTCCTTCATGGATAGTACACTCTGCGGATATGTAAAAACAACGGACCCATATCCATAAGGTGTTCAAGGGTATAGTCCAACATGGGAAGTGCTCCATCGGCTTGTTCTTCGGATTCAGACATCACCTCATCTGCAACGAGAAAGGCGAATTACTTAATTTCATAATTATTCTTGCGAACGTGGACTAGTGCCAATAATTAGAGTACATGTCCTTCATTGAGTTTATGTAT
>RZZX01000422.1 GCA_009929715.1 Bacteroidia bacterium | reverse complement strand
TTAGCCTGGTTTTCAAGCACCCTTGGATTTGTAGCACGGAACTGTGCCTCATCAAACGATTCACCGAAACGTTTGGCCGCTTTGGCAACCTCTTTGTCAATCTTCTCGTCAAGTTTAGCCAGATAATCTTCAATCAAAACATCTGCGCGATAACGTTTTTTAGAATCCTTGTTATCAATCAAAGGATCGTTAAAGGCATCCACATGGCCAGAAGCTTTCCAGATAGTAGGATGCATAAAGATAGCAGAATCAATCCCCACAACGTTGTCGTTCAGCAAGGTCATGCTATCCCACCAATATTTCTTCAGATTGTTTTTAAGTTCAACTCCCATCTGTCCATAATCGTACACTGCCCCTAAGCCGTCGTAGATTTCTGAGGACGGGAATACGAATCCGTATTCTTTACAGTGCGAAACTAACTTCTTAAATACATCTTCTTGTGCCATATTACGCAGTATAAAAATTATTCTAACTTTAAAGCATGCAAAGTAAGTGATTTTTTTCGATTATGTTCGTATATTTGCCAAAGCATGAGCTAAATTTAGCATTATATATGAGACCGGAAGATATTACAGAGCTGAACGACAACGAAGACAACAAGGAAAATGAAGTGGAGTTAACCGAAAACGACAATCAGGAAACCTCCACCCATTCAGAATATAAAATACCTGGAAAAACAGAAGGAAGAGTATCATATCACCTTTCCGGCATGTATCAGGACTGGTTCCTTGATTATGCTTCGTATGTGATATTGGAACGTGCTGTACCTCATATAAATGACGGATTAAAGCCGGTTCAACGACGGATCCTTCACTCCATGAAGCGTCTGGACGACGGCCGCTACAATAAAGTGGCAAACATTGTTGGTCACACCATGCAGTTCCACCCGCATGGAGACGCATCCATTGGCGATGCCCTCGTACAGTTGGGACAAAAAGACTTGTTGATTGATTGCCAGGGAAACTGGGGGAATATACTTACAGGTGATGGTGCTGCTGCGCCCCGTTACATTGAAGCCCGCTTATCCAAATTTGCTCT
>RZZX01000421.1 GCA_009929715.1 Bacteroidia bacterium | reverse complement strand
TCAAAAATAGACTTTAAAGACGACAGGATAGTTATCACAGGAAACCCTGAGCCCCTCAAGGATTCAAACGTCTGGAACTATAGCAGGTCATGACCGGGAACATAAGATACTTTATCAGGCTAAAATAAAATTAATATTCCTTAGGCGGAGGTGTCTTTATGAAAGCAATACAGATCGGAGCAGGGCTGGTAGGCAGCATAATAGCCTCAGATATGAGCAGGAGTTTCGGTGTAACTGTAGTTGATCTCAACGAAAACGCGCTTTCTTTGATAAGAGAGGATCATCCCAAAATCACAACGGCTGTCTGTTCATGTACAGATTCGGTCTGCCTTTCCCAGTTGCTCAGGGACGCAGATATCGTGACTGCAGGAGTTCCCGGAAAATTCGGGAGAAAAATGATGGAGATCGTCATTAAAGCAGGCAAAAACATGGCTGATATATCCTTTATGCCGGAGGATTTCGAAGAACTTGACGGAATGGCAAAGGAACACGGAGTGACAGTGGTCCCCGATATGGGAGTAGCACCGGGCATGTCCAACTTCCTTATAGGAAGGGGAGCTTCCATGCTGGACGAAGTTGAAAATGCGGTCATTTATGTAGGGGGGATCCCTCACAGACAAGTGCCGCCCTTCAATTATCAGATAACATGGTCCGCAGCCGATGTCATAGAAGAGTACACGCGTCCCGCAAGGTATGTAAAAGACTACAAGCCGGTAGTATGCGAGGCGATGGGGGAGCTTTACGAAAAAGAGTTCCCCAATGCAGGACTGCTTGAAACTTTCATCACTGACGGCCTTCGTTCCCTGATAAAGAATATAAAGTCAAAGAACATGGAAGAGCGCACGCTTAGATGGCCGGGACACGTGGCTCAGATGCGCCTTCTCCGCGATATGGGCCTCTTTGACGAAGAAAAACGTATCCTTGGGGGTGTTGAAGTCGCTCCTCGCGATATAGCCTGCGACCTGCTGTTTCCAATGTGGAAGATGGAACCGGAAAAGGGAGACAGAGACCTAACTATCATGCAGGTAGAAGTCTCCGG
>RZZX01000420.1 GCA_009929715.1 Bacteroidia bacterium | reverse complement strand
CCCGTATTCAACTCCGGAGCACAGGGCTTTTCGAAACGATAACCCACCAAATGCGAATTTTCGCTGGAAGCTGCCTGATTATATTCGGGCAGAGGAATATGGAAGAACGCCAATGCAGGTAAGGGTTTTCCCTCATTCGCATCAGTAAAGCGTTTACTAGCATCTATATACCACTGAATCTGTGCCGGCTTTATCCAATCGTATCCTTTTACCTGCGGAAGAGCGGAGTAGGCATGCGAGTCCATAAAATAAAGGACAGCAGAGGCTTGGTTGCCGCTGTTTGGCTGAATAGTAAGAATATAATTAGACTCTCCCGGAATACCATCGGTTTTCTTTCCTAAACACCCGGGCATTTGTTCGACAACCGACTGCAAGACGGCTCTCGACAAATCTTGTTCGTCGTCGTGATTTCCCCAAACAACCGCAAAAGGAAGCTTACGGTCAACTACCGGCTTCAACACACGAGTCAGCCCCTCTTTGGCAGGCTTGGAATATACCAGGTCGCCTGTAAAAACTACCAAATCCGGCTTTTCAAGGTCCAGCACCTTATTGATACATTCCAATGCGGCAGCAGATACAGTTTCTTTTTCAACCGAGTAATGTAAATCTGTAAACTGAACAATTTTAAAACTACCCTGCTTATTGAAGCGCAGCGTTGGTTGTTGAGCTGTTAACTGAAGTGCAAAACAAGTCAGCAGTAAGATAAAGATTCCTTTCATTTTCATTATTTAAACGTTTAATCCTTTAAAATCCACATCAATTCGTTTTCAGTATCGACTCCGTTGTACTGACTATCCACCGCCTTCTTCAGGTTTTCAGTGTTATAGTTATACTCATCCTGCGGATACATCCATCTTACCGGCATTTTGTCCGACGGATCGTTTCTGTTGGATTGCGGGTTGATTGTAAATCTAGGTATCCCCGTTCTTCTGTATTCGAAGTATCCGCTGAAAGGAGTCTGCAAGAACGTGGCAAGATATTTCTGAGTAATTATCTGAGCAATCTGCGCACTTGCATTTGTTGCAAAGGTAACCTTTTC
>RZZX01000419.1 GCA_009929715.1 Bacteroidia bacterium | reverse complement strand
TCGTCGTCATCATCAGTATATCCATCCCTGATTTCATCCGATTCTTCTTCCAGTCTCTTCATCCCGGTTCCGTTAACCAGCATATTGTACACAGTGCGGTAATCGACATTTTCCTCCAAAAGGACAGATGCTGCCGTATTGTTTGCATCTTTGAGTATTGCCAGCAACAGATGTTCTGTTCCGGTTTCGGTCTTTTTAAAGAGCTTTGCCTCCAGCATACTCATTCGTAATACCCGTTCTGTTTCTTTTGTCACCGCGATTTCGCTGTGATCAAAGCTGTCATCGAAGGAGTTTTTAAGGTTTTGTTCTATCTTCTTCTTTAGAAGCGACAAGTTGACGTCTAATTCGGCCAGAGTGTCATACGCAATACCATTGCCATCACGTAGTATGCCAAGCATCAAATGCTCCGGACCGATGTAACTGCTCTGCAGCCTGACAGCCTCTTCGCGGCTGTACTGTAGTACATCAAACAGTCTTTTTGTATAATTATTCTTCATATATTTTAATGTAATGCGTTTTGCAAAAATAACAATCTATTTGAACATTCAATCAAAATCTATGCCATTAATCCCCAATAATTGTTGAAAAGACTCAAATAGTAATTTTTCACATTAAAAGCTTTCGTAGTATGCGGAAAACCCTTACCTTAGTGCAATTTTTCAGAGTTCTGATAAAGCGTGTAATTAATATAAATCTAAATGGTTGATCAAGACAGAATTATTAAGATTAACATAGAAGACGAGATGAAATCGGCTTACATTGACTATTCAATGTCTGTTATCGTTTCACGTGCTCTTCCGGATGTTAGGGATGGTTTTAAACCAGTTCACCGCCGTGTACTGTTTGGGATGAATGAATTGGGTAATACCTCCGATAAACCTTATAAAAAATCTGCAAGAATTGTTGGGGAAGTTTTAGGTAAGTATCACCCTCATGGTGATTCATCTGTGTATTTTGCCATGGTTCGTATGGCTCAGTCATGGTCTTTGAGGTATCCTTTGGTGGATGGTCAGGGTAACTTTGGTTCGATAGACGGCGA
>RZZX01000418.1 GCA_009929715.1 Bacteroidia bacterium | reverse complement strand
AGTGGGTATGCAGTTTGCTCAACCACGCACCACAGGTTGTGGTTGTCCACCAATCAAAATTTTACGGGGAGCAGGGGCGCAATCTACAGCCTGTTCCATCAACCGATAGAACAATAACCCTCGGGTCTTCGAGTTACGTCGATTAAATCGAAACGTGAACTCGTCAAGGTAATAAGCCAAGTGTGATGGCCGAATTGCTCCCTGGTGAGTTCCAAGCCACACGCGACTAAAGAGAGAAGCTACTCGATGAACTCTTGGCATGACTACATGAGCAGCATCGCCACTTGCCGCAATGTTTATGACTTTATGCCGGTATCCTTTGGCTTCCAAGCCCTTGTATCCGCTCCATCCGTCAGTGCGCACCTCGGAACCCATCTGAACATTATCCTCGATAAATGCATGGAGACTCTCCGACGATACATCCGGCACCACCGCCATGCGTATTCTGCCAGGCCCTTTCCCTCTGATCTCAGCAGCTATCGCCACAATTGTCTTTCCTTCGGCCCCGCGCCCTCTGATTTGTGTCCCAACTCCACCAATGTACGTCTCGTCAACTTCAACAGGGCTCTTCAGCTGGTCTCGTCCAGGGCGGACCATTCCGCGACGCAGTTTGTGCAGCCACTCCCATGCAGTATTGTAGCTTCCGAGGCCAAGAACTCTCTTCAGCCCAAGGGCACTGGCCCCATGCTTTTGACTCGTGACGAACCACATCGCCAGAAACCAGATACGAAGTGGTTTGTGCGTTTTATGGAACAGTGTACCAGCCGTAATCGAAGTTTGGTGCTTGCATTGCCTGCACAGATAAAGGCCTCTTTCCATCAGAGATGGAATTTCAGCTATTACGCCGCAAGCGGGGCAACGAAAACCGTCGGGCCATCGAAGCTTAGCAACATACTGAAGGCAATTTTCTTCGCTGGCAAACCAAATATCAAATTCTTGGAACGTTCGTGGGTAGTCGGTCCCGGCAACCGGATATTTTTGGGTTTCCATGACCCCATACTACATTATGTGGCCGGTTGAGCAAACTGCATACCCACTTT
>RZZX01000417.1 GCA_009929715.1 Bacteroidia bacterium | reverse complement strand
GCCGATGGTACTGCGTAACTGTGGGAGAGTAGGTAGCCGCCGTTTTAAGACCCTTCGTCTGAGTAGAAATACTTCGACGAAGGGTCTTTTTTTTTAAAAACTTTTTTTTAAAACTTTTTTCTTCTTAACCGCTTTTTAACTGCTTTTTCCTGACTTCGCTCTTCTCGCTCCTTTTCTCTCTCTGACCCTCTTTGACCCTCTTTTAACTAGGCTTTTAACTAGGCTTTTTATCGCCTTCTATTTAGGTGCTCTTTATTGACTCTTTCATTTAGGTGACTCTCTGCTGGTGTTTTTGATCTAGTCTCTTTTAGCTAGGCAACTATTTAAGCCTCTTATCTAAGCGCTTTTCACTTGCTCTTTTGGCTGGTTCTCTTTGGGCTGGTACTTTTTAGCAGACTCTCTCTTGCTTACTTTCTTCTGCTTACTTACTCTCTTCTGCCGACTCTTTCCTTGATGTTTTACCCTCTTTCCTTTGCTTTTTATCGCCTCTTTTTGATTTGTTGTATCTCTGTCGTTTACTTCGTCATCCGTATAGGCTCTTTTAAGCTCTTCTTAGGTGTTATTTGCTGCTGCTGCTATGCTGGTGTTGCATTGTTGCTTTTTAGGTGGAGTGAATCGAGCTTTTTCTTAGACAATAACTGTGGTTGTTTAGGCTCTTTTAGGCCAGTTTTTTGGTCGGCATTGAAGAATCTATCTCTAGACATTTTTTAATTTGCTGTTGTTTCTTTAACTAGATCTTTTGGGGTGCTTATACAAGATCAGTCCGAAAACCCCGTGGGTTTATTAAATTGTACGGTCGCTTGCGCTTTCGTAATATGATAATATCTTTTCGTAAAACATTCTATTTCAATTAAGATCTGTCGCTTATTGATATGTGGAGTGCTTCGACGCTTTGTGTTTAACGTTTGTCACTCACATACTTTTCGGTTTGATCCCTTATACACCTTAATTCCGCAAGGATTTAATTAGTATTATTTATAATCACCTGAGCAACAATAAGTTGCTCAGGTTTTTGTCATCTCAAGAAATTCACTTATCTTA
>RZZX01000416.1 GCA_009929715.1 Bacteroidia bacterium | reverse complement strand
GCATCGCTGTCTTGTGTCTTTGCAATCTGCTGCGAGGAGATTCCGTTCATAACCGGCAGACTGTTCCGCACCGTATTAAGCACTGCCATTTCAGTCCCCAGCTTACGTTGGGCAACCACCACCACATTTTGTAATTGTAAGTCGGCATCCGACAATTTTACATTCACAACCGCCTCCTGACGGGCAACCACTTTCACGGAAGGAATAACCTGTGTCTGGTACGACACATAAGAAACAGAAACAGCATACGTTCCGGGAGTAACATTTTCGATACGGAAATTTCCATCCAAATCCGTAACCACCCCCGTTGTTGTTCCGCTGATAACAACAGAAGCACCAATAAGAGGTTCGTTTAATTTTGCATCCGAAACATTTCCGCAAATAACACCCGTCTGCGCATTGATTGTGAGAGAAAGAAACACTCCGGCAAGGAGTAATAGTAGCCTGTTACGTATCGTCTTCATACTTTTAACATCATCCAATTTGATTACGATGCAAAAGTAGAGGCCCGATATTTCAATTATGTGTACAAGTTGTCACATTCCATGCAACAAATATGACGATTACATTACAGGTGCAACAGCTACTTAATCCGGTCGGCCGGATAAACCACCCCAAGCTGACGACGGATTTCGTCCATAATCTCCATGGTGATAAGCGAATGCGAATGGCTATTTACGTCCGATTCCATCTTCCCGGAACAGATCACATTGATAAATTCGCATATTTCATAGTAATAATCGTCTTTCAGATCGGGTTGGGTAAGTACCTCCTTATTACCGGAACGATACGATAACGTTACATCTCCTATAATGTTTATCCTATCCAGGGTAATATTCCCCTCTTCTCCCTGAATTTCGGTAGGTAGAGACGAATTAGCTATTTTGGAATAGAGCACCGTGGCATTCATACCATCGTATTCGAAGGAAACCACTCCTTGTCCGTCCACACCCGACGACAACTTTATCCCGTTTGCCGTAATTGATTTAGGTCTGCCAAACAATACAACCATGGGATAAATCGTATATACACCAATATCCAC
>RZZX01000415.1 GCA_009929715.1 Bacteroidia bacterium | reverse complement strand
TACAGAGTTCAGCGATGAGCTTTGGCATTCACTGGTCGATCATGCAACAGTACACGGCAAGGATGATGTCAGGTTCATGTTCAAGAATGGTAGGGAGATCGAGGCATGAGATACTATCAAGTACTCACTATAGAGGAGTGCGTCCATCCAGATTAACTGGTTTCTTGTACATTAAATATTCGAAGACACATTTTCTAGCCCTTTTAATGCATAGCTGAAAGTCTTTCCGCCAATTCCTTATATTCTACTTTATCAAGCAGCCATGCAGATTGCTGGCCAATTATCAACGTATAACGACTGCGTTCAAGTTTACCTTCCAATAATTTTTGCGCTGTCTCGAGCACCCTTGTCGGGTAGTAATAATTGGCGCCATATCCTGAAATGTATATTCGAGGGATATCGAGTCCACGCAAAACCGCGGCAAGGCGTCTATCCAACGTGACCCTTGGTTCAGAGCCCCGCCCGAATATATTGAATGGGCCCTTCTCAATCTCAACAGCTTCCAGCACCGCCTTACGGATGATCTGGTAAGCTTCCTTGTCTTTCATATGCATTCTCCGAGGAAAAATTTCTTATGGAGCAACGTACAGGAAACCTTTCTTGTTGGATCCATGAAACCATCTTAAGTCATCCCAACCTATTCCGCAAAGCGAGAATCCACCTTTTTTTAGCGAGCGCCGGGTGCCAATCATCATGATGGAGCATCCCTCCACACAGGATAAGCCAGGTAATCAGAGAATATCGAAACCAGAGCGCTAGCACCGCTTGGCTGCACTTGATTTGGCTTGTATGGTATCCATGGACAGTGCAGGGATTCCCTGAAGGATGATCCAGGAGGTGATGACACCATGAAAGATTCCGATTTCTATTATGACCGGCAAACCTTGTACGAGGAGGTTTGGTCGGAGCCCGTGTATAAAGTTGCCAAGCGATACGGGGTATCCAATGTTGCAATTGCAAAAACGTGCAAGAAGATGCACATACCCATGCCGGGCAAAGGATACTGGAACAAGATCCTGGCCGGACAGGAACTAGAAAAGGCTC
>RZZX01000414.1 GCA_009929715.1 Bacteroidia bacterium | reverse complement strand
TTGAACAGTTTGAGCAACCCTCCTAAAGTAATTATAACCAGCGCATATGCCGAATATGCGATCAAGGGGTACGATCTCGAAGTAAGCGACTACCTGCTAAAGCCTATCTCTTTCGATCGTTTTCTAAAGGCTGTAAACAAAGTATACGATCAGTTGATCTCTTCGCAGACTCCGGTTGTGCAGGACTATCTATTCGTAAAAACCAGCCTGAAACTGGAGAAAATACGGTTTAATGATATGCGTTTTATCGAAGGTGTCGAAAATTATGTAGCCATCTATACCAGCGATGGGAAAATAATAACGCACACCACCCTGCGTACCATTCTCCAAAAATTGCCACCTGAGCGATTTGTTCAGGTACATAAATCCTATCTTGTTAATATCGATAAAATTGATTCCATCGAGGGGAATCTTTTAGGCATCGGGAAAAATAAAATCCCCCTTTCGCGTACCTACAAAGAAACGGCATTGGAAATAATCCTGAAAAACAAACTCCTCAAAGATGGTTAATTTCTTCGTTCTTCCAATTTAAGGAATAATAATGTACATTTGCCATTGGAAAAACAAAAAACAACCTATGATACGTAAACTGCTCTCACTGCCCCCCAACCTGGTGGAAAGTTTTCATGACCTGGAAAATGCTTCACGCGAAGAATGGTTCTGCACCTCAGATCCTGTAGGATCCAAACTTGGATCGGGAGGTGGAACCGCGTGGCTGCTGGAATCTTGCCGAAAAGAGGAAAACAATTATACAGAACGAAAAGCATGGCTTGCTGCCGAAAAGCGGATTCTGCTACATGCAGGCGGACAAAGCAGGCGACTGCCGGGCTATGCTCCGTCAGGTAAAATATTAACCCCTGTCCCCGTTTTCAGATGGGAAAGAGGACAGCGTCTGGGACAAAAGCTCCTTGACCTCCAACTTCCGCTCTACGAACGGATCATGAAAATGGCTCCCGATTCATTACATACCCTGATTGCCAGTGGAGATGTATATATCCGTTCCGAAAAAGCACTGCAACCTATACCTGAAGCAGATGTGGTATG
>RZZX01000413.1 GCA_009929715.1 Bacteroidia bacterium | reverse complement strand
GAAAGATAAATGCTAAGCTTGTCAAAGAACTAATTGATATAGCTACCTATAGGACAGCATGAATATCTTAAACTATATAATTTTATAACGAACCATTGATCTTAAAGGATTAAAAAAACTGCGTCTTGTTCCATTCATGAAAAAGTTAAAAGCGGGTAGACGATTCACATTTTGAGGAATTACCATACTACAAGAAACAATAACGCTTATCGCATGACTCTTTTGCGAGTTATTATTAAAGTTTCCTATAAAATTTGGCCAATTCCCTATATCAATCAAAAGACAACCTTGCGAAACTCCATTTTTTCCATTATTTAAAGTACCGGTAGAATTATTTGTTCCAGCTTTATGTATATCAATGCCCGTAGCATAAGTTCGTCCATCAGAATAGGCTGGATTTTCCGTTCTCAACTCTATTGTTTGAGACATTACATTGATATCTCTCATTTTTAATGCTGTATAACGACTCTTACTCCCATTGTGCGTTCCAACTTTCGCTTGATATATTCCTTCTGGAACAGTAGCAAAAGCATCGGGATCAGACGGATTTGTACTTGCATCAAATTCCCGAGTTGTGCCATTTGCTAAATAGACTGTTGCGGTAGAAGACCCTATATTAGATTTACTTTCGGCATCAAATGTACCATTATCTGAAAAAAAAATGGCCTGGGCATATAATCCAAGACGAAGATTTCCATCTGAATCATAAGAATTCGCTTCATCTATCCATTCGTATCCATTATATGTCCGATTTCCATCATGGTCTTCATCATACGTAGGTCTCCATGCTAATCCGGTGGGATCCACATACAAAATAGGACTATTATTACAATACGCATACGAACTCACCCCATAATACTTCTCCGCCAGCGGATCCACCGTCATAAACCGTCCCAAGGCCGGATCCATGTACCGGGCAGAGTAATCATAAACATTCAACCCACGTTCACCATCAAACTCCTTGCCGTTATACTTATAAGGCTGAGCTTTCGAATCACCCGTATTGTTATCCATAAACGTCATACCGAACGGGTAGTAATGGTTAGAC
>RZZX01000412.1 GCA_009929715.1 Bacteroidia bacterium | reverse complement strand
TTAATTGACAAGGTATGCACAAGTCTTGAACGCATGTATGGTGAAGTTGATGACGGCGACATTATTGAGCCAAAGGCTGACGGAGTGGATGATGATGACACAATACTTGAGCCAGAGCATGATACAGAGGTTGACGAAGGGGGAACAGTTAGTGAGTAATGATGAACAGGTAACTCTTAGCGCCGAGGAACGGCAGGAAGTGGTCAACCAGTTGAAGGTGAACAAACAGACCTATGGCCTTCCATACTGCCCTTGTATCCCACCTCAAAGGTACAACACGCCAGACAATGTCTGCCAGTGCAAAGAGTACAAGGAAACAGGTGTGTGTCAGTGCGGCGTATTCAATAAGCTGGACAAGGCCAGTGATATGAGGAAGTGAGCAATATGCGTCACATGATAATGCTGGCAGAGTTGTCAGCGTTGGCCATGGCAATAATGATTGTGATAATACTGCTGGAAATAGCAGGATAGAAAGAGGGATAAGGCATGGGAGTAAAATTGACACCAGAAGAGTTCTTAGCAAAGTACGGCAATGCGGCCAGAAAGATATGCGGGAAGTATGGTCTGCCAGCAAGCGTCTGCTTAGCACAGGCCATTATTGAAAGCGGCTGGGATGAAAACACAATCGGCAAGTGTAACTGTTTCGGCAGGAAGTACAATGGTGAGGGCGGCGGCTTCACAGAGGCATGGACACAAGAGTATAACGAAGATGTACAGGGTTATGTTGATGTCATTGCCAAGTTTCAGTATTATCAAAGCGCAGAGGCCGCTATTGAGGATTACTGTATACTAATTACCCAAGACGAAAAGTATGAAAGCGTGATGGCGGTTCTGGCCAACAAGGAAGGCACGTTGGGTGAATACATCCTAACACTGGCTGATATTTATGCTACGGCAGAGAAAGACAACCATGCCTACAGCAATTTAATCATTGAGATAATCAATGAGAATGACCTTATGCAATATGATAAAAGGGGCGTATATCTAAGCGCCAGACAGGGGGCAAGTTTCCATGGAACAGATAGTGATGAAGGATGTAACTGAAATAAC
>RZZX01000411.1 GCA_009929715.1 Bacteroidia bacterium | reverse complement strand
ATCTTGCAACACTTGCGGTAGTGAACTGACGGATTTCAGCATCCTTACCAACGAAACCTGTAACTGCGAACGAATTTTCAATCTTCTTCATATCTGTAATTTTTAGAAGTTAAACAATCAATTTTTATATTGCGAGAAGATATTGCAGTCATAGGGCAGCACCAAGGATAGCTGTGCAATACTCTTTTTATTCCGAGCATCAGAAAAAAAAGGAAGATTGTGCCAACTACGCCATTGGTCAGAATGCAATGTCCCGTAACAGCCCAAGCTGTGCTGCATTATAGCTTTGCAATCAGAAAAATGATGTAACTTCGCCGAAAAATTGGATGTGAAGCAGAGCCGAAATATCGCAGGTGGTTTTGTTAAGGAGGCTATCCGTACACGATAGCATGTGAAGCACTCCTGGCAGTAGCATAGAGAAGATAGGGAAATAAAGATACCAATGGTTCAACTTAGCCATTGAGACTGCAAAAGTAGAAGTGCCCGACCACAAAGAAAGGTCAGAACTTGTCGGATACCAAGGCTACCCGAAGAACCGATAAAGATGAATAAGTGTCAAGCACGTATCTCTTAGTAGCCATTCGAACCTACGATGATAAAAAAAGAAGAAAGGAAGTCAAGACCAAAGGCAGAAACGTTGTTTCTCCTATAAAGCGGTGTCGGTCGCAAAACAGCGAGCGTAAACAATGAAAGATATAAAATGGTAGGGATACCCTATATGTGTGGGCATAAAAAAGGAAGCCTCGAAGAGTTAAATCAAGTCCAGAACTATATCCGGACTTGATTCATTTGAGCATAGCCACTAACCTACTTCACTACTGATACGATTTTCTTGTCGGGATGACAACTGAAATTCCAGTCAATCACGTCATCTTCCAGTGTGGTCTGAATGCCACTATGTAGCACCATGCCACAATTATCCTGTACCATCTGACGGGCTTCTACTCTACTCTATGCCTTGACTTCAAAGACACCTTCAAAAACAAAACGTGTCTTTACCTTATATACTTTTTCCATATTCTTTAGTATTTATATTTATTAGTTGAAACGTA
>RZZX01000410.1 GCA_009929715.1 Bacteroidia bacterium | reverse complement strand
TAAATGTGAACATATCTCTTTTTTGTATCTGCAGCATAAACAAATGTATGTACCGTTTTCCCATATACACCAAACTCTGAAATCTGATTTCCCCAGTCACTCTCAAAGGTTCCTTTTTGTTTACGTATCTGTTCACTGATGAACTCCTTACAACCCTTTACCATGATAATAAAGCTGAAACCATTGCTGTCCATAAAACGCAGATTATCTTTGCTGAAATATCCGCGGTCAAGGATAAATCCAATGTTTCTGTATCCGTAGCCTTTTACTTTTTCAATCATAAACTGCAGTTGTGAAATATCATTGATACTTCCTGGATATTTTTCATACATCAGAGGTTCGCTATGGTTCAGATCATATCCCACTACGTAATTGAAGATGGGAAGACCTATATCGACTTTTGCAGCTCCATACTCGACCATGCTGATATTTCCAGCCTCACAGTTCTTATTTGTGGAGTCATAAGATATATAGATCCGCTCCCGTTTGTTTCTTTCTTCATTCCAACAATCAAGAAATTTTTGCCTTTGATTTTCGTTGATAGAACGTAAAAAATCAGAGACTGTTGAATCACTATATATCCTCATATCTGGTGTGAACAGTGGATGATTATAAGCATAATCAGGATAATACTGACCCGCATTTCCTTCCGTAATGATCGAGTAGGATGCAAAATCCAGAATCATACCAGCAGCCTTTCCACCGAAGTTTTCCTCCAGTTTCTTATCAAGTCCGATGTCCTTGACAGTCTGACGAATAATCATATATGCTCCTGCCTTAAGACAGCTGCTTCTACCTGTATCAACTTTTTCTTCTGGTGCTTCCACCTCTGGAAAGTACTTTCTGAAGTTTTCATTCGGCCTCATTTTGGTCTTATCATCAGCAGAGACTTTGCCGATTGTGACTCGCTTTACGGTTGTGTATTTTTTTGTAGGATCATAGCTTCGATTGCACTCATAGTAAACATATCGGGCATATCCTTTGCTACGAAATGTGATTTTCCCCTTAACTTCAGGTATATCAACAATGTAATCAAGATACATAGTTTTTCGCCC
>RZZX01000409.1 GCA_009929715.1 Bacteroidia bacterium | reverse complement strand
AAGTCCGCTCAACAGGGAGCTCCTGTCTATATGTATCTTTTTACCTGGGAATCACCCGTAATGAATGGCAGCCTGCGAAGCACACACTGCATGGAGATTCCGTTTGTTTTCGACAATGTAACACGTCACGCCAGTATGACCGGCGGGAGCGGCAAAGCGCAAATACTGGCACAGAAAATGAGCAGCGCCTGGATAAATTTTGCACGGACAGGCAATCCCAACCACGAAAGTCTGCCCCAGTGGGATCCTTATACAGCCCAAAAGGGTGCTACGATGTGCTTCGACAATGTATGCGAAGAAAAGTATAATCACGACAAGGAGTTGATGGAGCTGTTAAGAGCATTTCCAACCCGCGGCTTATGATCCGTCGTAAAACCATACCACATTTTAATGTAAAGAACGTAAACTCCCGGCTTATTCCCTGCAAAGGCGGGGAAGAAACCAGGAACATGTAGTAATCAATCTAGTTAATAACTTAATGAAAAGAATTATGAAAAGCAAATCGGTGAAAAAGCTACTTATCATGGTGCTTTTTCTGTTGGCCACTGTGTCTTACCTATCGGCACAGGGACCCGTTAAAGTTTCAGGGCGTATTACAGACGACCTGAAAGAGCCTATGCTCGGAGTGAGCATCGTTGAAAAAGGAACCACCAACGGTGTGATGAGCGACTTAAATGGCAACTACAGTCTGTCCGTACAGCAGGGTGCCACCATTGTATTTTCCTATATCGGCTTTGTAACTCAGGAGAAGAAAGCCGTTGCAGGAGTGATGAACATTCAGCTAAAGGAGGATACTAAAACGCTGGAAGAGGTTGTAGTGGTAGGATACGGTGTTCAGAAAAAGAGCTCCGTTACCGGGGCCATCTCGCAGGTAAAGGCCGAAGATCTGGAAAACCGCACCATCAGTAACGCTCCGGCGGCATTGCAAGGTAAAACAGCCGGGGTACAGGTTATCCAAACCTCTGCTGCTCCGGGAGCCTCGCCTACCGTTCGTGTAAGAGGTTACTCATCCAATGCTTCCTCCAATCCCCTGTATGTGGTAGACGGGATCCGGCTGA
>RZZX01000408.1 GCA_009929715.1 Bacteroidia bacterium | reverse complement strand
GTCATTACAATACCATTCTGATATTTCATTGCTGCATAAGTTGATCCGTTATAGCCGGCAGGAATAAATTCAGTCGGACCAGATCCGTCCATTCCTATAGCAGCCTGAGCAATATCAAACATGTGAGCACCCCAGTCGGCCGTATATCCGTTGCCGGTTTCCTGATACCATCTCCACGCACCCCACAGTTTTTCATTCTGTTCCGGATCTACAGTTATAGGAGGACACAAATCAGGATGATAATGAATCTTTGGATCATTAAGTGGTCCCATCCATTTGTTCCAGTTTAAATTTCCAGGAACAGGCATTTCTGGTAAATCCAATGGTTTGGGAGGCGCACCAACTCTTGCATAAATCTTTTCTATATGACCAATAGCTCCGGATTGAACCAATTCAATCGCTTTTTGGAATTCCTTGCTTGATCTCTGTTGACTACCTACCTGCAACACGCGTTTATTTCCTCTAACGGCCTTTACCATTTCAAGACCTTCACGGATAGTAAAAGCTAATGGTTTCTGGCAATATACATCTTTCCCGGCTTGTGCTGCATGAATGGTGTTAAGAGCATGCCAATGGTCGGGTGTAGCAACCTCAACGGCATCAATATCTTTACGTTCCAGCAAATCTTCATAAAACTCGTACATATCGCAACGAGGCGCCATGCTCTTGGCGGCTTGCCATGTTTCAATTCTTTTCTTGAAACGTAATTGTTTTAGTGAATCCACATCACAACAGGCAGCAACCTGTACGCCCGGACATGCAGCAAAACCGGCAAAATCCGATAAAGCCTGTTGTCCTAATCCAATAAAACCTAACACAACACGGTCACTAGGAGCAATACGTACTCCGGCCATTTTCCAGCTGGGCAGGATCGTGAGACTGGCTAGTCCCAAAGCTGATAAACCCAAAAATTCACGACGGCTTACTCCTTTTTTAGTGTTTTCCTTCATGGTAATTCATTTAATAGTTTGTTAATAGTATCCTTGTAGGCAAAAATATAGTCACAAAGTTATCATTATTGTTTTAATAACCTAAAGGAAATAAGACAAAAAGAGAGTGC
>RZZX01000139.1 GCA_009929715.1 Bacteroidia bacterium | reverse complement strand
AAAAGCAAGCTATCTAACACTTAAGAGGCTGAATTCTAAAAAAGAATTCAGCCTCTTAAGTGTTAGCACGGCAAGTTGTAAGCAACAAGCTCACACCACCGTTTTAAAAATTAATCATATCCATGATACGCGTCGTTGCGCCAGAATTCTCCACCACATAATTTCGCGCTTGACTACCTACCTCCTTCAGAAAAGCAGGGTCGGCATAAAACCGTTCAAGCAGCGCTGCTAGTTCAGCATAATCATTGATTGCATAAGCCCCTTTGGATTCAAGAAGTTGTATGGCTTCCATAAACTTCTGGTATTTAGGTCCAAACAAGACAGGAATACCATACACCGCCGCTTCCAACGTATTATGAATACCGACACCGAACCCTCCACCGATATAAGCCACATCGCCATAGCGATAGATGGAAGAGAGCAATCCGAAGCAGTCTATTATCAAGCAATCGGCTTTTTGAACATTCACCTCATCGGCACGTGTATACCTCATATAAGGCCGTTTAAGTTTACCGATTATCTCGACCAGATGATTCTCGTCAATCACATGAGGAGCGATAATCAGCTTCATCTCAGGATGCGTATTAAAATAGTCGATAAACAAGTCCTCATCAGGTCCCCATGAGCTACCGGCAACAAACGTGAAGGCCTCGCCTTTAAACTTCTCCACCAATGGCAGCACTTTCGCCTCCTCACAAATCTGAAGCACGCGATCGAAACGGGTATCACCTACCACCGTAACACGCGTAATCCCTATTTTAGAAAGATAACGCTTAGATGTCTCATTCTGCACAAAAAGGTGATCGAAGTTTTTCAACACATTCCGGTAAGTCCCTCCATACCATTTGAAAAAGACCTGGTCGCGTCGAAAAATAGAAGAGACACTGTATGCTGGAATACGCCGTTTATGAAGCTCGTCCAAGTAATTCTTCCAAAATTCATATTTGATAAAGAAAGCCATACATGGGTGAACGATATTCAAGAACTTCTTGACATTCCGAGGTTTGTCGAACGGTAAATAACAGACGATATCGGCCCCCCGATAATTTTTCCTCACTTCATAGCCCGAAGGCGAGAAAAAAGTAAGCAGAATCTTATAGTCGGGGTATTTCAGTCGGATCTGTTCGATCAACGGACGTCCTTGTTCAAACTCACCCAAAGAAGCAGCATGGAACCAGATATATTTCGCTCCAGGCTCCACTTGTTGCCGCAATAATTCATAGACAATCCAATGCCCTTTCATCATTTTACGAGGCTTCCGACTAAACGGTGCCGCTAAATGAACGATAAAATCGTAAAGAACAATGGCGAGATTATACCACATAGCTTTCAAGTATTACTTCAGTACCTCTACGGCACGCTTCATACGAGCCAATGTTTCTTCTTTTCCAAGCACCCACGTGATGTCGAACATGTGAGGCCCTTTGCCTTCGCCAACCAGCGTAAGGCGGAAAGCATTCATAATGTTGCCCGTGTGGTATCCCTTTTCGGCAATCCAAGCCATCACCACTTTCTCTTGTCCTTCGATGCTGAAATCCTCAATACCGGCCAAAACGTCAGCTAGTTCCAACATACATTGTGCAGAATCCTCTTTCCAACGCTTCTTCGCCGTTTTTTCATCGTAGGCTGTCGGCGCCACAAAGAAAAAGCTACAAACATCCCACAATTCACGTACAAAGCTAACCCGGTCTTTCATCATGCCGACTACAGCAACGACCTTATCCAAAGGTGCTTCAATCCCTTTTTCTTTCAAGGTCGGTACAAACAAAGCAGCGATCTCCTCGTTGGATTTTTGCTGAATATATTGGTGGTTAAACCACATACCCTTCTTGTAGTCGAATTTAGCACCCGACTTACTGCAACGGTGCAGATCAAAGAGTTGTATCAATTCATCCATCGACATCACCTCTTGATCATTGCCAGGATTCCAACCGAGTAAAGCCAAGAAATTAATCACAGCCTCGGGCAAATAACCCGACTCACGGTAACCCGAAGAGATTTCTCCACTCTTAGGATCATGCCATTCAAGTGGGAACACAGGGAAACCTAAACGGTCGCCATCACGTTTGCTCAACTTGCCATTTCCTTCTGGTTTAAGCAACAACGGTAAATGGGCAAAAGCTGGCATGGTCTCTTCCCAACCGAAAGCGCGGTATAAAAGGACATGTAAAGGGGCAGAAGGCAACCACTCTTCTCCACGAATAACATGTGAAATTTGCATTAAATGATCGTCAACAATGTTGGCCAAATGGTAAGTAGGCAGTTCATCAGCCGATTTATAGAGAACTTTATCGTCTAAGACCGAAGAATTAATCACCACTTCGCCACGAATAATATCATTAATATGAATATCTTCATTGGGCTCCACCTTAAACCGAACCACATATTGTTTTCCTTCGGCGATCCAACTATCCACCTCTTCTTTCGAGAGAGTCAACGAGTTGCACATCAAACCACGAGTCGATGCATCGTATTGAAAATTCGCAATCTCACTCCGTTTAGTCTCTAACTCTCCCGGCGTATCGAAAGCGATATAAGCTTTATCGGTATCAAGCAAGACTTCTACATACTTCTTGTAAATCTCGCGACGCTCGGACTGACGATATGGACCGAACTCTCCACCGAAGCTTACCCCTTCATCGAAATGAATGCCTAACCATTTAAAGGATTCAAGGATATACTCTTCTGCTCCCGGCACAAAACGGTTAGAATCGGTATCTTCAATACGAAAAACGAACTCTCCGCCATGTTGACGCGCAAACAGATAGTTATACAAAGCAGTACGTACACCGCCAATATGTAATGCCCCAGTAGGACTCGGAGCAAAACGAACTCTTACTTTTCTTTCTATCATAATTGATTTTAGTATAGGTAAATCGCAGCAAAATTAAACCTTTTTTTTCACACTATGGTTTTTTTTCGTACTTTTCGCAAAAATTTCAACGCACATGAATTACCTAAGCAAGAAAAAACAGGTTTTGTCGAGAGGCTTATTCTATAAACTGATCTTATTCGTTTCGACCGTAGCAGTGATTGTCTACTTTTTGCCACGCGATGGACAGTTCAACTACCAGTTTACAGTCAATAAACCCTGGAAGTATGGACAGCTTATTGCCGCATTCGACTTTCCGATATACAAAGCCGATCATGTCATCAAAAAAGAGCAAGACAGTTTGACTTCTACTTTTCAGCCTTATTTTCTAATCAACAAAGGAGAGCAAAGTAAGGCCTTACTTAAATGGAAAGAGGACTATCAGCACAAGCTAAAAGACAGATTACCTTCGATAACGTACTATTACCATATTGAACGGTTACTCAAAGAGATCTATGCCTCGGGCATTCTCTCGAATGAAGATCAGTTGCAGCTAACTAATCAAACGCAGTCGGTGATGGTTGTCGATGAAAAACTGGCCAACACAAAAATGCTGAGTGAACTGTTTACTATCCGCCAAGCTTATGAACACCTCTTATCGGCAGATAGTCTACACTTTCATCCGAACATTCTTAAACAGTGCTCACTCAATAACTACTTGGTACCCAACTTAACCTTCGATAAAGAGCGCACAGAGAGTGTTCGAGAAGAGATGTTGAAAAGCTATTCATGGGCTACCGGCATGGTGGTAAGTGGCCAAAAGATCATCGACCGCGGAGAGATTGTAAACTCGGAGACTTATAACATTTTGCAGTCTTACAAAAAAGAATCCATCAAACGCAACGAGTCTATGGGACAGAAACAGCTGATTCTAGGCGGACAAATACTCTTTGTCTCACTCCTAGTCCTCTGTTTCATGCTCTACATAGACCTCTTTCGTAAAGATTACTACAGAAACCGAAGCAGCTTATCACTGCTCTTTACACTCATCTTATTTTACTGTATATCAACGGCTTTAATGGTAGCCAATAGTTTTTTCAGTGTGTACATCATCCCTTACGCAATGATTCCTATCATTGTGCGCGTATTCTTTGATTCACGCACCGCTTTCATCACACACCTGATAACCATTCTCCTCTGCTCCATCACCCTTCGTTTTCCTTACGACTTTATTTTAATACAACTGCCGGCTGGTTTAGTGGCAGTCTTCAGTTTAAGGGAGTTGTCGCAACGTTCGCAAATCTTCAAAACAGCCCTCTTGGTGGTCTTGACTTCTGCAACCATCTATTTTGCCTTTGAGCTGATTACCGAAAGCGATTTATCAAAGTTAAACAACAGGATGTACATGCATTTCTTCGTGAATGGTATTCTACTCTTATTTACCTACCCATTGCTGTTCTTATTCGAGAAAATTTTCGGATTCACCTCGAACGTAACCTTAGTAGAGCTGTCTAACATCAACAACGATCTGCTTCGGCGACTCTCGGAAACAGCTCCCGGTACTTTCCAGCACTCCATGCAAGTGGCCAATCTCGCTGCAGAAGCGGCTATACGCATTGATGCAAAAAGTCAGCTCGTGCGTACAGGAGCACTTTACCACGACATTGGGAAAATGGAAAACCCGGCTTTCTTCACCGAAAACCAGTCGGGTGGCATAAACCCACACAAAAGTTTGAGTTACGAACAAAGTGCCCAGATTGTAATAAATCATGTAACGGCGGGGGTGAAGCTAGCCGAGAAATACAACCTTCCTAAAGCGGTCAAAAATTTCATTACGACCCATCATGGAAGGGGATTAGCAAAATATTTCTACATCTCATGGAAGAATGAGCACCCCGACGAAGAGATCGAAGAGGGATTATTTAGGTATCCGGGACCCAATCCATTCACCAAAGAGACAGCCATTCTGATGATGGCCGATAGCGTAGAAGCGGCTTCACGCAGCTTACCGGAATATACAGAAGAGAGCATCAGCAACCTGGTCGATAAGATCATCGATACACAGGTTGCCGAAGGTTATTTTAAAACATGCCCCATCACCTTTAAAGATATTGATACCGTGAAAGGGGTGTTTAAAGAGAAATTGAAAATCACTTATCACACGCGGATAAGCTACCCGGAACTAAAGAAGTAAGTAAGCCTGAACAAGCATCTTCGAGTAGGTCGATGACCTGTTCGAAGCCTTCTGCTCCGCCATAATAAGGATCAGGCACATGATCGGCAGAGAATCGGGTACAGTAATCGGTCATTCGGCGAATCTTTTTAGAGGCTTCGACCGATGGAGCACGCTCCTTCAAATCAGCAATGTTCCGATCGTCCATTCCCAAGATCAGATCGAACCGATCAAAATCATCTGTACAGACTGGACGAGATCGATGAACTAACTCGTACCCACGTCGCGCAGCATGTGCACGCATCCGACTATCGGGTAGTTCGCCTTGATGATAAGAAAGGATGCCGGCAGAGTCTATCACAAACTCCGCCTCTAGCCCAGCCTCTTTCAGCAGATGCAGCATCACCCCTTCTGCCGTAGAGCTCCGGCATATATTCCCTAAACAAACAAATAAAATTTTCTTTTTCATAACAGGTTAAAATGAGTTTAAGAATCGATTAGCCCGATTCACCGTACGTGCTGCAGGTATTTGAGGAGCATTATACAGTTCAAAAGAAGAGAGCAACTTGTCTATTTTCCGCAACCCAGCTTTGTTGCCCGTTTGTTTAAACTCTTTGCGTAGGCAAGTGATCTTCTCATGCGCTTGAAT
>RZZX01000407.1 GCA_009929715.1 Bacteroidia bacterium | reverse complement strand
ATAGGCTCCACCAACAGCCAGATGTGCGTAAGCACCCCCAGCCACATAATATCTTGCTGGGCTGGCAAAGTGCCGTAGCCGATGATGGTGCTTAGCAATAGGGGTCATGCGTAAGTAGGTAAAGTAGGTGGTTGATCAGTTCGTTTTCTACATCTGCATATAAGGTACGCACACATGTGAGAAATGGAGTGGGGGTGCACCTTGTGCACCTAGTGCACCTTGTGCTTTTTTCATTTTCTTTAGTTTTACTTATTTCGGGCTCTTTTTTTTGATTTCTATGCCCATTTGTTCGGCCAAGTAAAAAACTGTACCGAGGTGTGCATCGCCCTTTCCGGTAGTCAGTGCGTTGGAGTAGATTCCACGCAAGGCAAACATGTCCTTGTAGAAAGCATGACATCTGCCTCCGCGTATATAGAAATGGTTGGAATGTTTTTCCACAGTCTCTACGATATCTCGCAAGCATGAGTCGCAATTCGTGCGTGCACGCTCGACTCTATCTTTAGAGTCCTGCTCTCCATGTGAGCAAACAGACGATCCAATGTATCAGATTGAAGGAAATGCACGTTGGCATTGTTATACCGGTTCTCGAGGCCTACAATCAAATCACCAATAACAGCTACATAGGGACTATAGCCAAGGAACTTTGTGTCGGTGCGTACAGCATCCCTGATGGTACAAAGAATCGTGCTTTTAGATTTACTGATTACAGTGCTGGAGCTGCAAGTCTTGTCACATCTTCCACGCACGAACCCTCACACACAGACAGAAGTAAACAGTCATTAAAGAACGAATAATCTCACCATACTTATAACCGCTAGATAAACATCTCTAACTGAGAGTTTTTATTGATGACGAGTTCCAACTCTTGAGAAATTTTCTCCATTATTGAAAATATGTCGCCCAATGGGGTGCTTTATCTGATTTTATTTATATTTTTGCCATGTCGTCGATCGTGTTAACAAGACTTTTTTGTAACACTAAGATAAGTGAATTTCTTGAGATGATAAAACTGATCAATTTATTATTGCTCAGTTGATTATAAATAATACTAATTAGATTC
>RZZX01000406.1 GCA_009929715.1 Bacteroidia bacterium | reverse complement strand
TCGGCCTGCATCGGATTTTTACTTTGGCCCAACATCACCGAGGCATTCACGGCGTACCGGTACTTGGTAGAAATAAGTTCGGCAATGCGCATCATAACCGAAGCTCTCTCCACCCAGGGCAGATCCGACCATTCCTTCTGCGCTTTTACGGCTGCATCGATAGCCATTTGCACCTCTTTAGGACCGGCTTTATGATACGTAGCCAATACATGTTTATGATTATGAGGCATCACCACCTTGCCGGTATCTCCGGTCCGGATCTCTTTACCTCCGATGATAAGGGGAATGTCCCATTGTTCGGATGAAAGCTGACCGAGCATCTGTTTCAGGGCAATTTTTTCGGCTGTGCCGGGAGCATAACTTTTTACAGGTTCATTGATCGGTTTGGCAAATCTGAAAATAGCATTATCCATTGTAAAAGATTTTTTGAGGTTACATAATGTCGTAAACTTAGCAAAATAATCTGAAACACAATGGAGATGGCATCTAAAAAAAATCGTCCGAAGGGAATATTTCTGCATTACCACTCCGGACGATCTTATCCTTAATTAAACTCTTTTCTGAGTTGTTCCACCCAATCCTTTATACGTTGATGGGTTTGACTGGACTGATTCTCTATATCAATGGCCAATCCGAGGAATTGTCCGTCCCTCAACGCCCGCGACTGTTCAAAAAGATATCCTTCGGTGGATGTTTTTCCTACCAGTGTAGCTCCGGAAGAAACCATAAAATCTGCCAGAATACCAATCCCATCCACAAAGTTTTCGGGATAATTTACCTGATCTCCCAGTCCGAATACGGCAACTTTCTTCCCCTTCAATACCAGCGAATCAAGTTCGGGCACCAGTTCATCCCAGTAGGAAGGCAATTCGCCGTCGAACCAGGTGGCAGCTCCCACAATCAGGTTGTCGTATTGCTCGAACTCCTTTCCGGCGGCACTTTCAACAGATACCACATCGATCTCCGCATCTCCGAATGCCTCTTTAATCTCTTTGGCAACCAAAGCGGTCTTAACCGTATTGGTTCCATAAAACATTCCTATTTTCTTCATAATCTATCTTTTGT